>CAYRNG010000270.1:0-8119 GCA_964425395.1 uncultured Candidatus Kuenenia sp.
GGGTTTCTATGTGCGGCGCTCCAATAGAAACCCCGGGCGCGAGCCCGGGGACGGTGGGTCAGAGCCTCACCCCGCCCCCCACACCGCAGAGCCCACACCCCCAACCGCGCAGAGCACGACCGCCAGGATGTGCGGCCGGCGGCCGGAGGGCCGCGAAGCCCGCCGGGGGCATGGATGCCCCGCCGGGCGTAAAGCTAGTCCAGTACGAACGACTCGCCGGGCACGAGCACGTGGGGCTCGGCGAGCTGTTCGCGGCGGACCCGCTCGGCCCAGGCGGCGGCGTCCTGGGCGATCGGCGGCCAGGTGTTGTAGTGGCAGGGCAGCACGTGCCGGGGCGCGAGCAGGTGGATCGCCTCGAGCGACTCTTCCGGCCCCATCGTGAACACGTCGCCGATCGGCAGGATCGCCAGGTCGAGGCCGCGGCCGTCGCGGGGGTGGCCGATCCGGGCCATGTCGGAGAACACGGAGGTGTCGCCGGCGATGTAGATCCGCCGGCCAGCCACGTCGAGCAGCCAGCCGGCCGGATTGCCGCCGTAGCTGCCGTCGGGCAGGCTCGAGGAGTGGAAGGCGATCTCCATCCGCGCGGTGCCGCCGGGCACCTCCGCCCGGCCGCCGTGGTTCATGGCCTGAGCGGTCTTCACCCCCTGCCGCTCCAGCCAGGAGGCGATCTCGTAGGCGGCCAGCACCGCCGCCCCGGTCCGGATGGCGATCGCCGCGGCGTCGGCCAGGTGATCGAAGTGGGCGTGGGTGATCAGGATCGCGTCGCAGGCGACGGCCGCCGCCTTCGTGCTCGCCGTCGGGCATTCGTCGAAGAACGGATCGACGAGGATCGTGCCGGAGCCGGTGTCGATCAGGAAGGTGGAGTGACCGGTCCAGGTGAGCGTGACGGACATCGAAAACCTCCGCGGCGGAATCTCGAATCGGGGCCTCTTCGGCTGCGGGCACTATACCGGTCGCTCGAGCTCCCGCTCCACCGCGGCGGAGAGGATCAAGAGCTGCATGAGCTGGCCGAGAGAATGCTCGTCGAGCCTGGGCAGCCGGATCTCGATCGCCGGGCCGGCGGTCTCGGACACGGCGTCGGACACAGCCTCAGACACGGCTGCGGGCAGCGGGAGCCGGTCCCGCCGCGGCCCTTCGATGACGAGCCGGGTCACGACCGCCAGAGAACCGACCGGGGCAGGCCTCAGACACTGCTCCCAGGCCGAGAGTTCCGCCAGCGGCAGCCCGCTCCCTGCGAAGACCCGGCCCGCCCGCCCCGCCCCGCGGGCCACATGGAGACAGACCGCGTCGGCGAAGACCGGGTTGCCCGCGGCCGGGGCCTCGGCAAACCGCACGAGCATCGCCGTCGCGCCCTTGAGCAGCTGCACGACGTCGATCCCGGCGACCGCCGCCGGCAGGAGACCGGCGGCCGAGAACGCTCCGGCAGCCGTTTCGAGCTCGGGCTCGGCGGCCAGCGAGCGTGCCCCGCCGAGAGCCACGGCCAGGGCCGCCAGCCGGCCGCCGGGAGTTGCGATGGCGACGAACCGCTCGGCGGCGGCCGCCGCCTCGCTCCCCTGCTCGGCAACCAGCCGTTCGACCAAAAGCTCGACCGTGGCCAGCAGCGCCGGGTCGGCGGCCGGATCGATCGCCAGCAGGGCCCAGCGGTCGAGCAGGTCGCAAGGCCGCGGCCGGCCCGGCGGTGCGATCAGATCGAAGAGCCCCTGGAGGCGGTCGTTGTCGGTCTGGCCGTCCACCCAGGCGAGCCGCGGCCGCCCCCCGCGGTCGCCGCGGGAGAGCTGATCGTGAAACGGATGGCAGCAGGCGGCGGCGAAGAGCCGCGTGGCCGGGCCGAGGCTGCCGCCGGCGGCGATCACCAGGCGGTCACACGCCTCGCGAATCCGCCGGGCCTCGGCAAGCACCGCGAACAGCCGGCTCGAGGGCCTCCTCTCGCCATACTCGTCGAGCAGCCGGCGGGGCAGATCGAGGGCCGCCGGTGCGGCCACCATCTGGCTGCGGATCGTCTCGAGCCGGTCCCCGATCCCGGCGGCGAGCGGCGCCACGGGCAGGTTCTCCTGCCACGGCCGGCCGTTCGGGCCGACCGCTTCGTGAGAGAGCGGATCCTCCGGCGGCCGGGGCCTGATGACGCTCATCAACTGGCTTTCTGACGGCGGGCTTGTCCGGCATCGCCGGCGACCGAATACTGCTCGCTCGACAGCCTCGTTCGACAGACCAGTTTGACAGCCTGGCTCGAGAGCCCGGTCCGCCAGCATAGCCCCTTGGAGTACCGCCGTGATCGAACACGACCTGATCCGCGACCTGGCCGAGAAGAACGCCTCCAAGATCGTGATGCTCGTGGCCGACGGCCGGGGCGCCCTGCCGCTGGAGGCGGGCGGCCGCACGGAACTGGAGACGGCGGCCACGCCCAACCTCGACCGCCTCGCGGCCCGGGGCACGAGCGGCTCGAGCGTACCGGTGCTGCCGGGGATCACGCCTGGCTCGGGACCCGGCCACCTCGGCCTGTTCGGCTACGACCCGCTCGAATTCCGGATCGGCCGCGGGGCGCTCGAGGCCACCGGGATCGGATTCGAACTCGGCCCCCACGACGTGGCGGTGCGGGGCAACTTCTGCACCCTCGATGCCGCCGGAAAGATCACCGACCGGCGGGCAGGCCGGATTCCCTCGGCGGAGAGCTTCCGGGTGGTGGAGCGGCTCCAGGCGGTCACGGTGCCGGGCGTCGAGGTCTTCGTGCGGCCGGTCAAGGAGCATCGCTTCGTGGTGGTCTTCCGGGGGGAGGGGCTCTCGGGGGCCATGGCCGACACCGACCCGCAGGCCACCGGTGTCCCGCCGCTCGAGCCCCGGCCGCTCGACGCGGCGGCCGCCCGGACCGCCGAGGTGGCGGCCGAGTTCGTCCGTCGGGCCCGCGGGATCCTGGCCGACGAGCCCCAGGCCAACGGGATGGTGCTCCGCGGCTTTGCCGCCCGGCCCGACCTCCCCTCCTACGCCGATCTCTACGGCCTGCGGGCCGCGGCGATCGCCGTCTACCCGATGTACAAGGGGCTGGCGCGGCTGGCAGGAATGACGCTCGTGGGCGAGGCGACGTCGCTGGCCGAGCAGCTCGACCTCCTGGCCCAATGCTGGAACGACTACGACTTCTTCTTCCTGCACTTCAAATACACCGACTCGACCGGCGAGGACGGCGCCTTCGCCGCCAAGGTGAAGCGGATCGAGGAGCTCGACGCGGCGCTCCCCCGGATTGAGGCGCTCGGGCCCGATGTGTTGATCGTGACGGGTGACCACTCCACCCCCAGCCTCCTCAAGAGCCACTCCTGGCATCCGGTGCCCACGCTCCTCGCGGCCGGTACCTGCCGGCCCGACGGCCTGGCGGGGTTCTCGGAGCGGGAGTGCCTGCGAGGGGGGCTGGGGATGTTCCCCGCCAAGCACCTGATGCTCCTGGCCATGGCCCACGCCCAGCGGCTCGGCAAATACGGCGCCTGACAGCAGCTTGAAGTAGAGTCGAGAGAGAAGTTCGGCCGCATGCGGCGGCCGCCGCCAGGTATTCCATGCCCCGCTCCGACGACGACCTCTTCCAGAGCTCGACGATGACCTTCGGGGAGCACCTCGAGGAGCTCCGCGGCTGCCTGATCCGGGCGGCCCTCGGCCTCGTGGCCGGGGTGGCGATCGGCCTGGTGCTGGCCCGGCCGGTCGTGCACCTGATCGAGCAGCCGCTGCGGCGGGCCCTGGGCGACTACTACTCCAAGCGGGCCCTCGACACGGCGGCGGCCTGGACCGGTACCCCCCTGCCCTACTCCGAGGCCGAGATCCGCGATGCGATCGAGCGGCGGGGCTTGTCGTTCGAGCTCCGCGAGGTCCATCCCGAGCGGCTGGCCCGGATGCTCGCCGCCGGCGAGCCGGGAGGGGCTGCTGGCCCCGAAGCGGTGGCCGCCGGGGCTGCCGGACCCGATGCCACCCCGGAGTCGGCCCCGGTGGCAAGCGGCCGGTTCGACCTCGACTCGCTGGTGCCGATCATGCTCTGGCAGCCGCTCTCCCGCGACCCGCGGGTCAGCATCACCACCCTGAGCGCCCAGGAGGCCTTCGGGATCTACATCAAGGCGGCGGTCATGGTGGGGCTCGTGCTGGCCAGCCCCTGGATCTTCTACCAGCTCTGGTCGTTCGTGGCGGCCGGCCTCTACCCGCACGAGAAGCGGCTGGTGCACGTCTTCCTGCCGGTCAGCGTGATCCTCTTCCTGGCGGGCGTGCTGTTGGCCTTCTTCTTCGTGTTCGACTTCGTGCTCGGCTACCTCTTGGCCTTCAACGACTGGCTGGGGCTCGATCCCGATCCGCGGATCAGCGAGTGGATGAGCTTCGTGCTCGTCCTGCCCGTCGGCTTCGGGCTCGGCTTCCAGCTGCCGCTGGTGATGCTGTTCCTCGAGCGAATCGGGATCTTCGACGTGGCTGCCTACGCCTCGCAGTGGCGGCTGGCCGTGCTGGGAATCTGCATCGTGTCGGCCATCCTCACTCCCGCCGACCCCTACAGCATGCTGTTTCTGGCGGTGCCGCTCTGCCTGCTCTACCTGGGCGGGATCGCGGTCTGCCGCTGGGCGGGCGCCCGCGACGGGGCCGCCGCGGCCGGGCGTCAGGCGACGAACGCCAGCCAGTAAAAGATTCCGCCGGTGAGGGCGGTGAGGGCCAGGTCGATGGCCGCCAGCCAGGCCATCCGGCGGTGCCGCGGCCCATGACTGCCCGGCAGCGGCGGGCTCGGAAACCGGGCCAGCGCCTCCCAGACCACCCACACCCAGAGCACGAACGTGGAGACGGCGAACACCAGGTGGATCCCCAGCGCCCAGAGCACGCCCCCGGGCCACCAGGCACTCGGCCGGGCCCGTTCCCGCCAGTCGCTCAACAGCCGGATGTCGATCTCGAAGAACACGATCGCCACCGCGAGGGCGGCCACGATGAACAGCTGCAACTGCTTGTGGAGCAGGTAGCGGCCCTGGCGGACCGCCGCGATGCTCCAGGCGAGCACCGGCAGGAGGGCCACCAGGCCGACCACCACCACGTCCATCCCCAGCGAGCCGCGGGAGCCGAGCGGGGCGAACAGGCCATCGAGGCCGGGGAAGGCTTGCGGCAGGGCTGCCGTGGCGGGAGGGAGGGAGTCGGGCGTCACGGGTCTGGGCGGGCAGGAGGGCGAGGAAACGCCATTGAGTCTAGGCCCCTGGGACCCAGCCGCCACCGCAGGCCACGGAAGCCGGGCAAAACAGGCTACGATTCTCTCCGCCGGCCGAGTGGCGAAACTGGCAGACGCACGGGACTTAAAATCCCGAGGAGAGCGATCTCCGTGCGGGTTCGATTCCCGCCTCGGCCATTTGCTCTTGTCTTGCCGAGGCAGGTCCGTCACGGTCGTAGGACCGTCACGCATGTGGGTCCGTCACGCTTGTAGGTCCGTCACGCCGTGACGGACTACCCGCCCCGCCACCCAACGTGACTTCGATTAGCCCGTGCCGGCGGCACAGGCCTACAACACCCAACCTCGCACCAAATAGCCCGTGCCGGCGGCACGGGCCTCCAACAACCGCCCCATGCCCGTCGATCCCGCCCCCCGCACTCCGGTCTGGCTGCCCTGGCTCGTAGCCCCGCTCTTTATGCTCCTGCCGATCGGGGGCTGCGGGGCGGCCGCCAGCCTGCGGCACTCAGCCGAGCCGGCCGCCGCCCCCGTGGCCAGCCTGTCGCCGCCGGTCGGAGCGGTCGTAGCGGCTCTACCGGCCAATCCTTGAGGCTCGCCGCCGGCGGCTGCTGGCTGCTGGCGGCGGCCGCTCGGGCGAACTAGGTTTCGGAGGTCCCCCATTTTTTTTGGAGCCTTCGATGTCGCTGCGGACCCGTCTGGCCCTCGCTGCCGTGGGGCTCGTCTCCGCAACTGCCGCCGCCACCGCCCTCCTGATCGCGGTCGCCGCTCGGGCAGGCTGGCTGGGGACGCTGCCCGACGTGCCGGCCGGGCCCGCCTGGTTGCCCGGACTGGCCGGCTGGCCGGTCGGCCTGCGGCTGGGCCTGGTCGCGGCAGCCATCGCGGCGGTCGCGTCGCTCGTGGCTGCAGCCGTGGCTGCGGCGGTCGCCCACACGGTTGCTCGCCCGCTCGACCAAGCGGCCGCCGCCGCTGAGGCCGTCGCTGGCGGCCGCTCCGGACCGCCCTTGGTGCTCGGCGGCCAGGCCGAATCGGCCCGGGTGCTGACAGCCATCGCGGCCCTCCAGCATGCCATCGGCAGCCTCGTGGGGGCGATCCGCGGGGCCGGCGAGCGGCTCAGAGGCGTCGAGGCCGACACGGCCGCGGCCCTCCGCCACCAGGAGCAGGCCATCGGAGCCTTCGGAGGCTCGGCCCACGAGATCACCGCCGCGGTGGCCGAGATCTCGGCCACCGCCGAGCACCTCCTGGCGGCCACCGGCGCGGTGATGGCCAGCGCCCGCGAGGCGGCGGCCGTGGCCGACGAGGGCCGGGCCGGCCTCGAGGGCATGGCCGAGTCGATGCAGCACCTCGACGAGGTGATGAACGCCTTCACCCGCAAGCTGGCCACCGTCAGCCAACGGGCGGCCGGGATCACGGCCGTCGTGACCACGATCGCCAAGGTGGCCGAGCAGACCAACCTCCTCTCGGTGAACGCCACGATCGAGGCGGAGAAGGCCGGGGAGTCGGGCCGCGGCTTCCGGATCGTGGCCCAGGAGATCCGCCGCCTGGCCGATCAGACGGCCCAGGCGACCAAGGACATCGAGCGGCTGGTGCGGGACATGCAGGCGGCCGTCACCGGGGGCACGATGGAAATGGACCGGTTCCGTAACGAGGTCAGCGGCCGGGTCGCCGAAGTGGCGGAGGTCAGCGGCCGGCTGGGGCGGATCATCGAGCCGGTCCATGACGTGACCCGGTCGCTCGAGCAGGTCCACGAGGGCATGGCCGCCCAGTCGCAGGGGGCCCGGCAGATCCGCGAGGCGATGGAGTCGCTGCGGGGCGATGCCGCCGAATCGGCCGCCTCGCTGGAGGCGTTCGCCGCGGCGCTGGAGGCGATTCGCGGCGTGGCCGGCGATCTCGGCGGTGAAGCCGACCGGTTCAGCGGCGGCCGGTGAGGGTCTGCCGGCTGGCCAGGAACCGCCGCAGGCCGCTGACGACGCCCCGCGGCTCCTGGGTACCCGACTCCTTGAACAGCGGCGTGTGGCCGTCGTCGGTGACCACGATCTCGACCGCCTCGGGGGGCAGTTCTCCGCCGCCGAGCAATTCCTCGACCGCCGCATCGTCGCTCGACGGCCAGGCGACCGCCGCCGGCACCTGGGCGACCACGAAGTTCTCGCGGGCCAGCGACTCGAATTCCGGATCGTTGAGCAGCGAGGCCACCCGGGTCGTCGCCGAGGCATCGCCCGGCCGGGAGACCATCACCAGGATCGGCCGGCGGGCGCCGCGGGCCGTCTCGACCGCAGCGTCGAGCGAGGAATGGACTTGCGGCTTGGCCGCCGGCACGGCCACCGTCCGGACGGGCGTGTGCCCCTCGAACGAGGCCAGCCAGGTGGTCGTGGTCTGGCCGCGGTAGCCCGCCTGGACCGCCAACTGCGAGCCGTCCGGGGCGAACAGGACGGTGCTGGGAAACGACCGCACGCCGTACTGGATGCAGATCCGCGAGCGGGCCTTGCGTTCCTCGAGGCTGATTCCGTTCTGGGGCAGGTCGATCATCAAGAGCACGACCCGGTCCTCGGCCCAGGTCTGGAAGGCCTCGGTCTGGAGCACGTTCCGCTCGAGGGTCCGGCAGTGCTGACACCAGTCGCTGCCGGTGAACACGGCCAGCACCGGCCGGCCGGTCTCCTGGGAGGCGGCCAGGGCGGCCTCGTAGCTGGTCAGCCAGCGGTCGTTGCCGCCGGCGGCCGTCGCGACGACGGCGAGGAGAAGGGCCAAGGCCATGCGGCCAACCGCGCCGGCAGCCCGGCAGCGAAACTCGATCCTTCTCAGCCCGCGCGTCATTCTCATCGTGCTTTGCTCCGAGTCACCCAGACCCCCATTTCATCGGGCGGAGACGATCCGCCCCGCGAGGGTTCGTGGGCCAAAACAGGCCCGAAAGGTACCCGCGGGAGGGTCAACCTGTAAAACTGCGCCACTTTCGCGGATTACGCA
>CAYRNG010000271.1:0-13020 GCA_964425395.1 uncultured Candidatus Kuenenia sp.
CGACGCGGCCGGCGGCCCGATCTCACCGAGGGCCACCGCGGCCTCCAGCCGGGTCAGATCCCGCTCCAGCTGCAGGGCCCGCCGCAGCTTGGGAATGGCGGCGTCGAAAAGGGTCTTGTCGTCGGGCTTGATCTTGAGGGCGGCCCAGACGGCCACCGTGGCCATCAGCTCGTCGTCGGATTCGGTCAGCTGGCGGAGCAGCGGCTCGACCGCCAGGGCCACAGGGCCGATCCGCCCCAGGGCATAGGCGGCGGCATACCGGCTCGGCGGCTCGGCGGCATCGTCCCCGAGGAGTTTGCCGAGGGGGCCAATCGCCTCCTTGGCGGCCGGGCCCACCGCGGCGATGGCCATGGCCGACTCCGTGCGGTAGCCGCCGTCGGGATCGCCCAGCCCGGCGATCATCTCGGCAAGCGCCGGCCCGGCGGCCGGTCCCAGCTCGGCCAGGAGTTCCATCGCCATCGGCCGCCGTTCGGGATCGGCGAGGCCCTGCTGAAGGGCCGCCGTGGCATCGGCCCCCAGCCGGATCAGCGACCCGCCGGCCGCCAGGACGACCTCGGGCACGGGGTCGGCCAGCAGGTCGACGAGGGTCGCGGCGAGCGCCTCGCGGCCGGGCTTGTCGAGGCCGTCGGCCAGTCCGGAGAGCCCCTCCACGCTCGCCCGCCGGGCCGCCGGCGATTCGCTGGCCAGGCCGGCCTCGAGCCGCTCCAGAGCCCGGTCACGAAGCTCGGCGTCGCCCGGATTGATGCGGGCCCGGGCCCAGCTGGCGAGTGTCACCAGGAAGGGATCGTCGGAGGCGGCCGCGCGGGCCAGCGGCTCGTCGGCCTCGGCCACCTCCAGCTTCCCCAGGGCATAGGCGGCTACATATTGGAGCGAGGCGTCGGCCGAGCCCAGGGCAGCGATCAGCTCGGGGCCCGCCACCTTGGCCGGGGCGCCGATCCGGGCCAGGGCCAGGATCGACTGCACGCGGTCCTCGATCTCGCCCGTTCCAGCCAGCTTGGCCAGAGGCTCGGCTGCGGCGGCCGCCGCGGGGCCGATCTCGGTGAGGACCACTTCGGCCCAGAAGCGGCTCTTGGGATCGGCCAGCGCCTCGACGAGGAACGGCACCGCCTCCTCCCCCATGTCGGCGAGCGTGTGGAGGGCGGGCATCACGGCCACCGGATCGGCGTCGGCCAGCTGCTGCCGGATCACGGTGAGCAGATCCTGCTTCGAGGCGCTGACCTGCCGGAGGCTGCGGACCGCCGCCCGGCGGGCCCGAGGATCGGGATGCACGAGCGTGGCCACCAGCGGCTCGACCGTGGCCTCGTAGATGGCGGCCTCGGCCGCGGGGATTTCGGCCCGGGAATCCTTGCCCCGGATATGGCCGATGGCCGCGGCAGCCTGGGTGACCGTGACCGGATCGTCGTCGGCCAGCAGGTTGGCGAGGGCCGGGATCGCCGACACCGCGCCAGGGCCCAACAGCCCGATGGCCCGGGCAGCATGCCAGCGGACGCGGGGCTCCTCGTCGGCCAGAGCCTTGACCAGCGGTTCGAGGGCCTCGATGCCGCCGCGACGGCGAGTCGCGATCTCGTCGATCGTGATCACGCGGGTGCGGCTGTCGTCGGTGGTGGTGAGCGTCGCGATGAGCTCGGCCAGACGATCGGCCTTCGCGGCCGGCGGCGGGGCGAGCTCTGGCTCTGGAGCCGGTTCTGGCTCTGGAGTTGGTGCCGGGGCAGGCGGTGCCGCCGGCTCTGGCACAGGGTCTTCGGGGGCCACTGGTGCCGGCTCAGCTGCGGGGGCCGCGGGCTTGGGAGCCGGCTTGGTAGCCTGTCCGCAGCCGACTGTCAGCGTGAAACCGCCAAACGCGACCAGGAGCGATAACAACACGGAACGGGCGGGCGATGACATGGTGGCAGGCAAGCTCCGGCGAGGCACAAACCCAGGAGAGAATATAGATCGAGCGGTTCAATTGGGGCGGGAAGCCGAAGGGCCAGCCCCGCCTGATTGCCGTCGCTCGGTCCGAGGACCGGGAGTATACTCCTGGACCGTTCAGAAGGTCGAAATGGAGTCGGCGACCGAGGTCCCGGCCGGCAGAGGTCGGCCGCTGCTTTGTTATCCGCGAGGTGAGCCATGCTGGTTGGAAACTGTCTGTCGCGCGTGAGTGGATTGAGGCGGCCTGACCTGGGCCGCTCGGCGGCGACGCTGCTCGGGATCGGGCTAGCCCTCCAGGCCCTGCCGGCGGAGGCCAGATGGGGCGGGGGCTGGGGTTGGGGCATGAATTGGTCCTCGACGGCCCAGGAGGGTGCCGACCGAGGTTTGGCCGCCGTCGTTCAAGCCCAGGGCCACGCCGAGCTCCTGAAATCGGAGGCCGCCAAGAACTGGGAGGAGGCCAAGACCCTCGAAATCCAAAACCGGCTCCGCTGGACCGAGACCTACTTCGAGATGCGGCAGGTCAACCGCGACAAGCGGGCGGGAGAGGCCGGCCCGCGGGTCACGCAGGAGCAGGCCATCCGGCTGGCCAAGATGGCCGCCACGCCCCGGCTCCGATCGACCCAGCTCGATCCGGTCACCGGCCACATCGAATACCCGCTGATCCTCACCCAGGACATCTACAAGCAGTACCGGGATCGGCTCGACACCCTGTTCGCCCAGCGGGCCGCCTCCGGCGGCAGCATCCGCTACGACGACTTCAAGGTCATCGAGAACACCGTCTCGCAATTCGTCGAGTTGCTCCAGCAGCACGTCAGCGAGTATGCGGCCGGCGACTACGGCCAAGCCCGCAACTTCCTCGACAGCCTCGTCAACGAGGCCCGGCAGCCCCCCGGCTAAACCCGCGGCAGTCACCCGAGCCTGACTACCGGCTGCGGATCCGCAACAGCAGCGGCACGGCGGCGGCTCGGGCCAGGCACGAAGCCGCGAACACCGCGGCATACGCCTCGCGGGTCTCCCCGAAGTGCCGCAGCACAAGGCCGCCGCAGGCAGCGCCCGCCACCGTCGCCAGGGCGAGGCCGAGGTTGTAGAGGGCGATCACGTTGCCCCGCTCCCGATCGCCGGCCACCTCGAAGAGCAGGAGCGTCACCGACAGCTCGTAGGCCGCCCAGCAGGTGCCCGCCAGGAGCTGCACCGCCACCAGCCAGCCTACCGCCCCGCTCGGCAGCCAGAGCAGCGAGAGCGGCACGATCGCCAGGCTCGAGAACCGCAGCAGCCGCCAGTGTCCCAGCCGCGACCCGAGCCGACCGATCGCCGGCAGGAACACCGCCTTCACGAGCACACCGGCGGCGATCACCACCAGGAACTGGCCGTAGCTGAAGCCCAGGGATTCGAGCATGTAGGGGGTGAAGTAGGGGGCGGCCACCTGCAGCCCGAACATGAAGCTGCACAGGAAGGCGACGAGCCTCCCCGCCTGCCCCTCGCCGAGCTCCCGCCAGCCGGCCCGCATCCGGCCCACGAGGCCAGCGTCGCTCAAGGGCGGGATCTCCGCCTCGGCCGCCCGCCGCCGCCGCTCGCGGCAGGCCCACAGGCAGAGGCTCGACGCCAGCCGGGCGACCGCCGCCAGGCTGAACACCGCCGCAAAGGCCAGGAGCACCATCTCCCGCCGCGCCCCGGCCTGCAGCAGGAGCGCGGCCGTCACGAAGCCGATCAGTCCGAAGAACTGCCCCACCCGGTGTCGCTGGGCCACGTAGCGGGCCCGGACGCGAACCGGCACGAGCCCGGCCGTCCAGGCGATCCAGGCCGGAGCCGCGGCCATCCCGGCCGACCAGTAGAGGCTTGCCGCGGCGAGCAACTGCCAGGCCTGGGCCCGGCCCTCGAGCCCCCACCAAATCAGCGGCAGGAAGCTCGCCGTCTGGGCCAAGACGCAGATGATCACCCAGCGGCGGTTGCTGCCCACCCGCCTGACGGCCAGCGGCGCTACCAACTGCACCACGGCCCCCACCAAGAGCGGCACGCTGGCCACCATCCCGGCCACGATCGGGCCCAGCCCCAGGGCGAGGGCAAAAGCGGGCAGATAGGTCTCCCCGCAGGCCACCATCACGCTGAAGGCGGCGGCGTCGATCGTGCAGAGGGCGAGGTCGCGGCGGAGGGTGCCGCGTGGCGGAAGCCGGTAGGGAATCAAGGGGTGGGCGGAGGCCGCTCCGGTGCCGGGGGCATGCTCCATGTCTATACTCCGTCGTCCACCCGCTCCAGCGGCCTCCCCGCCGCGGGCCGGGATTCGCAAATCACCACCCCCAATACTTCCCTGGAGACTCCCCATGAAGGCCCTCGTCACGGGCGGAACCGGCTTCGTCGGCCGGCGGCTCTTGCAGCTGCTCGACAGTCCGATCGTGCTCTCGCGAGACGCGGAGCGGGCCCGCCGCACGGTCGGCGGCCAGGCCGGCCGGGTGCTGGCCTGGGATCCGGCCGATGGCCCTCCGCCGGCCGAGGCCTTCGACGGCGTGGACGTGGTCTTCCATCTGGCCGGCGAGTCGGTGGCCGAAGGCCGCTGGACGGCGGCCCAGAAACGGCGGATCCGCGACAGCCGGGTGCTGGGCACGCGAAACCTCGTGGCCGGCATCACCCGGGCCGAGCGGCGGCCGCGGGTGCTCGTCTCGGCCTCCGCGGTCGGCTACTACGGCGATCGGGGAGACGAGGAACTCACCGAGCAGTCTCCGCCGGCCGACGACTTCCTGGCCGAGGTCTGCATCGCCTGGGAAAAGGAAGCCCTGGCCGCCGCCGAGGCGGGCTTGCGGGTGGTGACGGCCCGGACGGGCATCGTGCTCGGGGCCGGCGGGGGGGCGCTCGGCAAGATGCTCACCCCCTTCAAGCTCGGTGCCGGCGGCCCGTTGGGCAACGGCCGGCAGTGGATGCCCTGGATCCACGTCGATGATCTGGCCCGGCTCTACCTCCACGCGGCCGACACCGAATCGATCCGCGGGCCGATGAATTCCGTGGCCCCCAATCCGGTCCGCAACGCCGAGTTCACCAAGGCCTTGGGGCGAGCCCTCCATCGGCCAGCCTTCATGCCGGCCCCCTACTTCGGCCTCCGGCTGGCCTTCGGCGAGTTTGCCAAGGTGCTCTTCGCCTCGCAGCGGGTGATCCCCCAGGTGGCCCTCGAAACGGGATTCCGGTTTGAGTATCCCGAGATCAACGCCGCCCTCGCCGCGATCCTGGCCAAGGCGGCCTGAGGTCAAGCGGGGCGGGTGGGATGACAGGGGCGGCCGTGCGGGATGGGGGCTCGACCCACCGTCCCCGGGCTCGCGCCCGGGGTTTCTTCGGGGTCCCCGGGCTTGCGCCCGGGGGTTCTATGCGATTCGTGCGAGGCACATAGAAACCCCTGGCGCTAGCCAGGGGACGGTGCGTTGCGGCGGAGGACGGCTCGGACGACTTCAGGATGCCGAAAGGGGGACAGTCCCCGCGGCGGGGACAGTCCCCGGGGGCGTCGTCAACTGGCCGGCGGGATGTAATCCCGCCGCTCCAGGGGCGTCAGCGCTGCAGCAGGCGGCGGGCAGTGGTGACGCGGTCGATCGCCTCGGCGGCCGAGCCGGCCAGGGCGGTGAGGTGGCCCATCTTGCGGCCTGGCCGAGGCTCCCGCTTGCCGTAGAGGTGAAGCCGCACGCCCGGCACGGCGAGGGCCGCGGCCCAGTCTGGCTCCTGTGCCGCGGCCGTCGCAGCGTCGCCCCAGCAGTCGCCGAGAAGGTTTGCCATGGCCGCCGGCCCCAGCGGCCGGGTCGAGCCCAGCGGCAGCCCGCAGATCGCCCGCACCTGCTGCTCGAACTGGCTCGTCTCGCAGGCCTCGATCGTGAGGTGGCCGGAGTTGTGGGTCCGGGGTGCGATCTCGTTGACGAGCACCTCGCCCTCTTTGGTGACGAAGAACTCCACGCAGGCCACCCCCACCACGTCGAGGGCCGTGAGGATCCGGGTGGCCGTGGCGGTGGCGGCGGCGAGCACCGGCTCGGGCAGGCCGGCCGGCACGCTCGAGATGTCGAGGATGTGCCGGGCATGGGCGTTGCGGGAGGGGGCGAAGGCGGCGAGCTCGCCGTCGAGGCCGCGGGCCGCCACCACGGAGAGCTCGCACTCGAAGTCGATCCAGCGCTCGAAGACGCACTCACGGCTGGCCGTCGCGGCGCCGGCCAGCGACTCCCAGGCGGCCCCCAGGTCGGCCGGCCCCGAGAGCTTCACCTGGCCCTTGCCGTCGTAGCCGAAGGCGGCCGTCTTGAGGACCGCCGGATAGCCGAGCTCGCCGGCGGCGGCCTCGAGCCGGGCCCGGCACGTGACCAGGCGGTGCGGCCCGCAGGCAAAGCCGTTGGCCACCAGGAAGGCCTTCTCGCGGCCCCGGTCCTGGGTCGTGAACAAGACCCGCGGGTGGGGCCGCACCGGCACCACCGCCGCCAACGCCTCGCCCGCCGCGGCCGGCACGTTCTCGAACTCGAAGGTGACCACGTCGAGCCCCCGGCCGGCGGCCGCCAGGAAGGCGGCGTCGTCGTAGCGACCGACGTGGAGCCGGTCGCAGTGGCGGGCCGCGGGGCAGTCGGCCGTGTCGCTGATCGCCTCCACCCGATAGCCCATCAGGCGGGCCGCCTGGGCGAACATGCTGCCGAGCTGGCCGCCTCCCAGGATGCCGAGCGTGGCCCCGGGCAGGATCGGGCGAGCGGGCGTGGCGGGGCTTCCTGCCGGCGGCATCGCTGGCTACCGCTCCGAGGGCCGGTCCGACCAGGCGGTGGATTCACCGGTCAGATTCTCGGACATTACCCGGGCGGTCTGCTCGGCCCGGTAGGCCACCAGCTTGCTGCGGAGGGCGGCGTCTTCAAGGGCCAAGATCGAGACGGCCAACAGGGCGGCGTTGGCCGCGCCGGCCGGCCCGATGGCCAGCGTGCCCACCGGCACCCCGGCCGGCATCTGCACGATCGAGAGCAGCGAATCGACACCCCTTAGCAGGGCCGACTCCACCGGCACGCCCAGCACCGGCAGGTGGGTCTGGGCGGCGAGCATGCCGGGCAGGTGGGCCGCACCGCCGGCGCCGGCGATGATCAGCTTGAGCCCCCTGTCGGCGGCCGAACGGGCGTAGTCGGCGAGTTTGTCGGGCGTGCGGTGGGCGGAGACCACCTCGCAGGCGTGGGGCACGCCGAACTGCTCGAGCACCGCGGCGGCCCGCTGGAGCGTGGGCCAGTCGGAACGACTGCCCATCACGACGCCGACGAGCGGAGGGGCGGGGGCGGGAGGCACACGTCGATCCTGAGGGGGCGGCCACGGCCGACAGCAGGCAGCCGCCGAGCAAAATCCGCCGCAGAGCCCTTGTATCTTGCTCGCCGTGCCACGGTGAATCAAGGTGATGCCATGACCCGCCCGCTTCCCGAGATCCTGCGGATCGATTGGCCGACCGGCGCGGCCGGGCCGCCGGCCGCGACCGACGCGGCCCTCGACCGGGCCACGGAGGTCCTGCGGCGGGGCGGCCTGGTGGCGATCCCGACCGAGACGGTCTACGGGCTGGCTGCCGACGCCCTCGACGAAGAGGCGGTGGACGGCATTTTTCGGGCCAAGGGGCGGCCGGCCGGCAATCCGCTGATCGTGCACGTGGCCGACGCGGCGATGGCCCGGTCTCTCTCCGCCGCCTGGCCCGTGGCGGCCGAGGCCCTCGCGGCGGCCTTCTGGCCTGGCCCGCTGACGCTCGTCGTGCCCAAGGGGAGGCAGGTGCCGGCCATCGTCACCGCCGGCGGCGACACGGTGGCCCTCCGCTGCCCCGCCCATCCGCTGGCCCGGCGGCTCATCGAGCGGTCGGGCATCCCGCTCGCCGCCCCGAGCGCCAACCGTTCCGAACGGCTCTCCCCCACGACCGCGCACCACGTGCTCGCAAGCCTCGGCGACCGGATCGACCTGATCCTCGACGCCGGCCCGGCCACGGCGGGCATCGAGTCGACCGTGGTCGATTGCACGACGAGCCCGCCGCGGATCCTGCGGCCGGGGCCGGTCGCGGCGGCGGCGATCGAGGCGGTGCTCGGCGGCCCGGTCGCGGTGGGCCCGGCGGCCGAATCGGCGGGCGGGCCGGCCCGAAGCCCGGGCCAACTGCCCCGGCACTACTGCCCGCGGACGCCGCTCGAGCTGCCGGCCGATCCGCCGGCCCGGGTGGCCGAACTCGTGGCGGCCGGCCAGCGAGTGGGCTGGCTCGTGCTCGCCGATGCGGAGGCGGCCCGGCGGCTGGCGGCCTCGGGCGACCTGGTGGCGGTGCCGATGCCCGCCGATCCGGCCGGCTACGCCCGCAGTCTCTACGCCATCTTGCACGCCCTCGATGCCCGTGAGCTCGACCGGATCGTGGCCGACCCGCCGCCGGCCAGCGACGCCTGGCAGGCCGTCCGCGATCGCCTCTCCCGAGCCGCGTCGTAGGGGCGGGCCAGTTGAAGCTGACCCTTCAGTTGGTCGGGGTCGCGGTTCCGATAGTCCGTCACGGCGTGACGTACCTACAAGTCAATCCGGGTCGCAGGGAGGGGTTGCCCGTGCCAATCGAGACGGCGTTGGAAACCGTCCGTAGGCAGGATGCCGAAGGACGGTTTCCATCGAGCGAGCGAAAGGCAGGATGCCGAAAGCGAGCGTCCGGCGAGATGGCACGGGCAACCCCGACCCACGGATAGGGCAGCCTCAACTGGCCGGCGGGATAAAATCCCGCCGCTACGGGGCAGCCTCAACTGGCCGGCGGGATAAAATCCCGCCGCTACGGGGGGCAGCGTCAACTGGCCGGCGGGATAAAATCCCGCCGCTACGTGCCGCCGGCCTGTGCTACAATCCGGTCACCGGCGGACGACAGCGTTCGGCGGCCTATGACCCACGACACCCCCGCCTCCTCGCCTGCCGCCGCCGCCCTCGCTCGGGTCACCTCCCGCCTCGAGTCCGACGGGCCTGTCGTCCTGCCGGCCCTGCTGCTCTGCGACTTCGGCCACCTGGCCGAAGAAGTTCGCCGCCTCGAGGCCGCCGGGGCCCAGGCCCTCCACCTCGACGTGATGGACGGGCGGTTCGTGCCCCAGCTCACCTACGGCCCGGTGGTGGTCGAGGCGATCCGCAAGGCCGCGGGAGTGCCGCTCGAGGTCCACATGATGGTGGAGGAGCCGGAGCGGTCAGCGGTGGAATATGTCCGGCTCGGGGCGGAGATCGTCACCGTCCACAGTGAGGCCCTGCCCGATCCCCGACCCACCCTGGAGGCCATCCGCGAGGCCGGCGGCCGGGCCCACCTGGCCCTCAATCCGGGCACACCAGTGGACCGGATCGAGCCCTTCCTCGACGCCTGCGACGGCGTGCTCGTGATGAGCGTCGAGCCCGGCTTCGGCGGGCAGGCCTTCGAGCCGGTGGCCCTCGACAAGCTGGCCCGCTTGGCGGCGATCCGCCGCGCCGCGGGCCTCCGCTTCCATCTCTGCATCGACGGCGGAATCTCGACCACCACGATCGCGCCGGCCGCCGCCGCCGGTGCCCAGTTGATCGTGGCCGGCAGCGCCGTGATCCGCTCCCCCGACTACGCCCGCGCCATCGCCGACCTCGAGGCCCGCGCCCGGGCGGCCGCCTGAGCCGCCCCCCTGCCCTTTGGAGACACCTGTTCCCCCGATGCCCGACCATCTGATCGTGATCCGTTCCGCCGCCACCGACTACGACGTGCAGGGCCGCGTCCGTGGCTCGCTCGACATCCCGCCGTGCGCCGAAGGGCTGGCCGAGGCCAAGGCCGTCGCCCGCCGGCTGGCCGAGCGGCCGCCCGTGGCCCTGTACACGGGCCCCACGGCCTGCGCCGCCGAAACGGCCCGGATCATCGGCGACCGCTGCGGCCTGGTGCCCAAGCGGCTCGACCTGCTCGGCAACCTCGACCTCGGCCTCTGGCAGGGCCGGCTCGTGGAGGAGATCCGCCGGCTTCAGCCGCGGGTCCACCGGCAGTGGCAGGATGACCCCTGGAGCATCGTGCCGCCGGACGGAGAAATTCTCGACGACGCCCGGGGCCGGATCGAGGAGGCCCTCGAGCGGATCTGCAAGCGGCATCCGACCGGGCGGGTGGCGGTGGTGGTGCCCGCCCCGCTCGACGCGCTTCTTCGGTGGCTCGTCTCGGGCGAGCCGCTCGGCGACCTCTGGCTGCGGGATCCGGGCCGCGACCCGGTGGCCGAATTGCCGGTGGCGGCCCAGTGGCGGCCCGACCTCGGCCCCCCGCCTCTGTCACCGGCCCCGCTCTCGACCCCGGCCGGCGCCCCCTCGGCCTGACGCCCCGGCCGAGAGCTTCGCCGCCCCCGTTTCGGCCCGGGGAATCCGGCGCAGCGGACCGGAACCGACCGCGGCTACACTCTTCCCGGCGGCGGACGACAGGTCCGGCCCGCACGTTCGGTCCCTGTCGCCCCCGAGCCCGCTCCCTTCGTCAGGTTTTCCGCTCAGGTCATGGAACGCCGCCGCCCCGCGACCGCTCGCCGCTCCGCCCCCTCGTCCGCAGCCGTGGAAACCGCCGCCACCAGCACCGCGACCGCTCCCCAGCCGGACCTCGCCGCCGCGGCCGGTCCGGCCCCCACCGCCGCTGCCCGCTCCAAGCGGGGCGTGCCCGAAGGGCTGTGGCTCAAGTGCGGCGGTTGCGGGGCCACGATCTACCGCAAGGAGGCGGAGGAGCGGCTCAACGTCTGCCCGCAGTGTGGCTTTCACTGGTATGTCTCGGCGGCCACCCGGATTCGGCAACTCCTCGACACCGGCACCTTCGAGGAGTGGGATGCCCACCTCCGCCCCACCGACCCGCTCGGCTTCAAGGACAAGAAGCCCTATGCGGAGCGGATCGTGGCCGAGCAGAAGCGGACGGGGCTCTCCGACGCGGTGATCACCGGCACGGGCATGATCCGGGCCCGCCGCGTGGCGATCGGGATCACCGACTCGGCCTTCATCATGGGCAGCATGGGGAGCGTGGTGGGCGAGCGGCTGGCCCGACTCGTCGAGCAGGCCACCGCCAGCCGGCTCCCGCTGATCATCATCAGCGCTTCCGGCGGCGGAGCCCGGATGCACGAGGGCATCCTGTCGCTGATGCAGATGGCCAAGGTGTCGGCCGCCCTGGCCCGCTACTCGCAGGCTGGGGGGCTATTCATCTCGGTGCTCACCAATCCCACGATGGGAGGCGTGGCGGCGAGCTTCGCCTCGCTGGGCGACCTCTGCTTCGCCGAGCCGCGGGCCCTGATCGGCTTTGCCGGCCCGCGGACCATCAAAGCCACGATCCGGGTCGAGCTCCCCAAGGGGTTTCAGACGAGCGAGTTTCTGCTCGAGCACGGCTTCGTCGATCGGATCGTGGCCCGCCAGGATCTCAAGAGCGAGATCGCCCGGGCGATCGACTACTGCGGCGGCTGACGGCCGCCGGTCAGTAGGGGACGTTCCACAAGCGGCCGCGGTTGGCGTGCTGCCGGCTGTGTTCGTGGCCCGCGACCTGGCGGCCTAGCCGCGTGTGGCAATTTGACGTACAAATACGTGAACGTTTTTTCCCAGTCTTCCCAACGGGTCTCCGCCATGGCAGCCACCGACGATGCTCGTATCAACTTTCGACTGAGCGGCGAATTGAAAAAGACGATCGCCGACGCCGCCGCTGAAATGGGTCAGTCAATCAGCGATTTCGCCGTCTCTACTCTCGTCCAGGCGGCCCGCCAGATTCTCCGTGACCAGGAAGTCACCCGGTTGAGCGAACGGGATCGGCGGCGATTCGTGGAAGTACTCGATGACACATCGAGCAGTCCCAACAAAGCGCTGCTGGCAGCTGCCAAGCGATACAAGAAACAGGTTGGCTGATGGCTGGCTGGACGATCTGCCGCCTCGAAAAGCGGCACGTCCGCTCAGCCTTCGTCTGCGGTCAGCCGCTCCTCGACGAGTGGCTGAAGGATCGGGCCGGCCAATTCGACCGCCGTGACCTTTCGCGGACCTTCGTCGCAACGCGGTCCGACGAACTCGTCGTTCGCGGCTATTACGCATTATCCACACATCGAGTCATCTACGACGCGTTGCCCGCGGTCGAAGCCAAAGCACTGCCCCGGCTTGATGTGCCGGTCGTGCTGATCGGTCGCCTGGCCGTAGACCGCAACTTCCAGGGCCAAGGGCTGGGCAGCATGCTGCTGATCGATGCGCTCCGTCGAGCCGTGCACATTTCGGAGCAGGTCGGCATGCGGGCAGTGGAGGTCGATGCGATCGATGACGCCGCCCGAAGTTTTTATCTCAAATTCGGATTCCGCCCGCTTCTGGACGATCCCCGTCATCTGTTCCTCCCGGTGCATCTGATCCGCAAACTGGGGCTTGGGGATGAGCGGGAGCGGCACTAGACGGGGAGTAACCTGCTGCACGCGGAGGCAAGCCGTCTTCCCGCGCCCGGCTGCGGCAGCCGCTACTGCCGCACGAGCACGCTCGAGCCGGGGCCGAGGATGTCGAGCAGTTCCATGAGGTCGCGGGCCGAAACGACGAGGCTCGCCGGCGCGGCATCGTCGGGAACGAGCGCGGGATCGTCCGCCGCCTCGATGACCAGGCCGTCGGCGAGGATGATCCCGCGGCGGCCGGCGGCCGGGTCGGCCGGCTGGCCGGGCGAGTCGCGGCGGATGTCGGCCACCGGCAGCGTGGAGCCGACCCGGGGCAGGAACTGCCGGCCCACCACCACCGGGAAGCTGCCCGCGTAGGCGCCCCCCACCTGGAGGCTGAGCCGGCGGCGGGAGATGCTCACCACGGCGTCGAACGGGCCGCGGAGCAGCTTGAGGTGCTCGCCCGGCACGAGCTGCGTCGGGTCGGCGATGCCGTTGATCTTGCCGAGCAGCTGCCAGGAGACGCCCAGCTGCGCGGCGATCGTCGGCAGGGTCTCGCCCGGGGCCACCACGTGGGGCGGAAGGAGCAGGTCCTGCTGCGAGTAGATCACGGTTCCGGCAAGCTGGCCGAGGAGATCCTCGAGCCGGTGGCTCTCCTCGAGGCCGAGCGACGGGTCGTCGTACCAGACCGAGAGGGCGGTGAGCGCCTCGGCGTAGCGGCCAGCGGAGAGCTTGTCGTGGGCGTCGGCCCAGGCGGTGGCGAAGGCGGCCGAGGAGGGGAGCGTGCCGGGCGGGGGGGGCATTT
>CAYRNG010000272.1:0-4214 GCA_964425395.1 uncultured Candidatus Kuenenia sp.
GGGGCGGTGCCGACCGAAACCGGCGGCACTGGAAACGCCTCGCCAACTGGCCGGCGGGATGGACAGGCTTTGCCTGCCCGCAGGGTCATCCCGCCGCTACAGGGGGCTGCCTCAACTGGCCGGCGGGATAATAATCCCGCCGCTACAGGGGGCTGCCTCAATTGGCCGGCGGGATAAAAATCCCGCCGCCACAGAGCCGCGGAAAACGGACAGTCCTCGGCCGTCATTCCGTGCGGCCGGTGACGATGTCGCGGGCGGCCTGGGCGATGGCCCGCTGCCGCTCCGCCAGCCGGCCGAGCGCCTCGATCAATTCCGGCTCGTCGGCCCGCTCGGCCCCCTCGGCGAGCAGCTGGGAGAACCGCTGGGTGCGGGCGTTGACCCGCAGCTGGAGGCTGCGGAGCATCTTGAGCTCGGCAAGCTTGTCCACCAGCGGCTGCTCGCCCGGCTCCGCGGGCCGGCCTCCCGGCCCACCGCCGGCCTGCTGTCGGGCCTCCTCCTCCCGCCGCGACTTCTCGACCGCGGCCACGAGCTCTTCCAGCGCCGTGACGACGTCGGCGACGAGGCCGAGGGTGGCGGTGCCGATGTCGCCCTTGGCCAGCCGGGCGGCGGCCTGGGCCGAATCATCCCGCACGAGCAAAAGCGCCTCGGGCACGGCCACCGCGGAGCCGTCGTCGCGGACGAGCGCCAGCGCCCGGTCGGCGTCGGCCGTCACCTCCTCCTGCTGACGGCCGATCCTGATCGCCTCGAGCTCCCGCTCCCGCGGGCCGACCGCCAGGTTGGCGGCCAGCCCCTCGGCCGCAGCGCGGACTTGCCGCTCCGTGCGAAGCATCTGCCTGAGGCGGGTTTCGAGCTGCACGAGCAGCCGCTCCACCTCTTCCTCCCGCAGCTGGCGGAGGATCTCCTCGAGTTCGGCCCGGGCCGTCTCGAGTGCCTCGATCGCCCGCTCCTGCTCGGCCCGCGCCTCCCGCCGCTTGGCATCCTCGAGCTGGTCGCGGGCCTCCCGCATCTTCCGCTCCGCATCTTGGAGCCGGCGGCGGGTTCGCCGGGCCCGGGCGGCCTCGCTGTCGCCGGCCAGGGCGGGATCGTCATCCGAGTCGGCCTCGTCGCCCGATCCTCCGGCTTCACCCGGCTCGCTCCCCTGCCCACCGGGCTGGCCATCTGACTTGCCTGACTGACCGTCTGACGGTTCACCCTTCTCGCCTGCCTCTTCCTCGCCCGACTCGCCGGCCTGCCGGCCCTGCTTGTCGGGCTTGCTCCCCTGCCCTGCCGGCGGTTCGCCCGGCTGCCCTGGCTGCGGCCCCTCGGCTGCCTCGCCCTTCCCGGCCGCCGGCTGTTCCTGGCCGGGGGACGTGTCGTCGATCCGGTCGGCGAACCGGCCCAGGTCGCCGGCCAGCTCGGCGGCCTCGTCGGCCGCCTTTCGCTGCCGGTCGCCAAGTTCGGCTGAGTCCCCGCCGGCCTCGGTCGAGCCTTCGATGTCTCGCTGGCGAGCGATCAGCTTGGTGACCCGGCCGAGAAACTGCCGCACCTGCTGCTTGGTATCGGAGAGGCTCCGGTCGCCTCCCCCCTCCTCGAGCAGCCCCAGGAGATCGCGAAACTGCTCGACAGTGGTCTGCTGTCCGGCGCCCGCCTTGAGGAGCTGCCCGGCCTCGAGCAATTCCACGATCCGCCCCATCCGGTCCCCCACCTCCTCGGCCCGGGCCCGGTCGAAGGTCTCGCGGAGCACGGCCGCCCGCCGCGGGTCGCTGGTGGCGAGGATGTCGGCCAGCCGGAGGAACGAGCGTTCGAGGTCGAGGTATTGCCGGTGCAGTTCGGCCTCGCGGCGGGAAAGCTCGTCGGATGCCGCCGCCGCCCCGGCCACCAGCAGGCAGAGGCCGGCCAGGGCCGTCATTCCCAGGCACTTTCGCCGGTCTCGAGATTCGCTCATGGCGCCTCCAGGGCCTCGCGGGCCCGCTGCCGCTGCCGCTCCAGCGTATCCGCCCGGATCTGCTCCTGGGTGCGGATCACGCCCCGCAGCTTCTCGATCACCTCGTTGAAGCTCTCCAGTTCGAGCATCCGTGCGAGCACCGCCCGCAGGGCGGCGAGCGCCGTGTCGGCCCTGCCGACGAGGTCGGCGGGGCTGAGCTCGCCGGCCGCCGCGGCCCGGCAGGCGGGGGAGAGCCCCTCCAGGCCGCTGGCTGCCAGGCCCGCCAGCGGATCGGCCACCTGGGTGACGAGCCGCGCTTCCAGCTCGGAGGTCAAGAGGCCGTTGTGCTGGAGCTCATTGCGGATGCCGCGGAAGGCGGCGGCGATCTCCCCCACCTCGCCGCTGGCCCGGGCCGCCGCTTCGGCCAGCCGGCCGGCCGCCAGCCCGAAGGCCTCGGCGGCGGCCAGCGGCTCCTCGCCCAGCCCGCGGCGGGCCTGGGCGAGATCTTCGATCGCCGCCTCGAACCGCCGCCGGAGCAGGATCTCGCGGGCCTCGACCGCCGCCTGCAGCGCCTCGGGCGTGACCACGTCGAGCAGCCAGGTGTCGCTCGTGCCCTCGTTCGGACCGTCGGCCAGGCCGCAGCGGTCGCGGGCCGTCACCCGCACCGTGAGCCGGTCGCCGACGGTCAGCCGGAGCGGCCCGAGCGAGACCAGCTCGGCCCGCTCGACCGGCATCTCGACCAGCGGCTCTCCCCCGCGGACGCGGGCGATCGGCAGGCTCCAGGTGTCGTCGCCGCGGGCCAGCTCGACCGTGGCGTCGGCGAGGCCGTGGTCGTCGGCGAGCCTGCCGGTGATCGGCAGCCGGGCCTGAGGGGTGACGGCGGCAGTGATGTCGGCCAGGCCGAGGGCGAGGCTCGGCGGCTCGTCGGCCACGGCCGTGAGCAGGAGCCGGAACGGCTCGCGGGGCTCGATCCCGTCGGTGTCGGTGCCGGTGAGCGTGATCGCCAGGTCGGCGTCGAGGGCCGGGATCTCGGCGGCCAGCGTGTCACCGGGAGGATCGGTTGCCAGCCGCTCGGCCAGCACCGTCGGGCTCGATTCGGAGTCGCCGGCGGCCTGCCCGCTGAGCTGGGCCGTGGCCAGGGGCTTGCTCGTGGTCAGGGCGACCGCGACACGCGACCCGCGGGGCACGGGCACGGCGCGAGAAAATGGCGGCTGCCGCCGGCCGCCGCCGAGATAGGCCGGCAGCGTGTAGCTGACCGTGGCGTCGGCGAGCGTCGGGGGCTCGACCGTGGCGAGCCGCAGGCCCGTGAGGCGGGCGTCGCCGCCGCGGATCTCGAGCTCGAGATCTTCCTGCACGCCTTCGAGCAGGTGGCCGAACCGCTGGCCATCCTCGCCGACGCCGCCCCGCGTGCCCATCCGGACCGTCCGCCAGCCGTCGCGGCCGCGGATCCGCAGATCGACCTGCTCAGGGGGCCGGCCCGTCGTGGCCGCCGCCCGGACCACCAGTTCGACAGAGCTGCCGCGGGCCACCAGCCGCACACTGTCGCGAAACCCCTCGGCCTCGAGCTGCACGCGGCGGGGCCAGGCCGTGTCGTCGAGGAGCAGCATCCGCCGGCCCCAGACACCGGCCAGCTCGGGCTGCCCCGCCACGAAGCCGGCCAGCCCCGCTGCCGCCAGGCAACCTGCCGCCGCCGCCAGCCCGAGCCGCTCCCGGCGAAACACCCGCCGGGGATCGACCTCTCCGACGAGCTCGCCCGCCGCCGCCGTCGTGTGGGCCACGAGCGCCGGATCGACCTCGGCCGGCGGGGCCGCGGCCAGCCCCACCGCCGTCGAGAGCGTGTCGCCGAGTTCCGGATGCCGCCGCTCCACGGCCAGCGCCAAGGCCCGGTCGCCGAGCGGCGCGGCCAGCCGGGCGAAGAGCCGCGTCGCCACCAGCCAGACGAGCCCCGCCGCCGCCGCCATCACGATTGCCGCCCGCACCCAGGCCGGCGGCTCGAACAGCCAGTCGATCGCGAAGCTCGCCGCGAACGCCGCCGCCGTCGCCAGCGCCAGGCTGGCCAGTGACTCGACCCAAATCCAGGCCCGCGCCTCCCGGCGAATCCGCCCCAGCATCCGCGTGAGGGAGGTGACCGCGGCAACGTGAAGGTCAGGAGGCATCGTCATCGAGCGAGGCTGGGAAGGCATGTCATAAATGGAAGAGGCGATCGGCCGACGATCCGGGTGGCCGTTTCATAGGCGTCGTGCGGTGTCGGGGGGGCGGCGAATGCATGATGCATCGATGAATGAGATGAGAGAGATGCAGCGACCAGCAG
>CAYRNG010000273.1:0-1707 GCA_964425395.1 uncultured Candidatus Kuenenia sp.
GTCGGCGAGACGAGGATCACCGCCCGCTGGCCGTCGCTGTGCCAGGGATCGCCCGTCAGGTTTCGCCGCGGGGCCTGGCGGGTCGAGGCCTCCACGCCCCCCACGTAGCCCGCCGCCGTCACCCGGCCGGCCAGCGACAGGTCCTCGAGCACGTAGTCTCGCGATTCGTCCACGTCGGGGTCGATCCGGTGGGTCGTGAGGTTCCAGGCGTGCCGCGTGAACCGGACGCCGATGTCGCGGCTCACCTGGCCCACCCAGACCGGCTGGCCCTGGAACGCCAGCGTCGAGAGCCAGAGCCGGAGGTGGATCCGCTCGTTGATCGAATGCCGCGTCCGCTGCAGGGCGATGTCCTGCGGCCGGCCGAAGAGATAGAGGGCGCTGACGGGCGAGTAGCGGTAGTTGGAGCCGAGCAGGAACGCCTTGACGGTCTTCCAGCAGGTGGCCAGCGTGATCGTCTCGCTCTCGTCCCAGCGGGCCGCGAATGCGCCCAGCACCGTGGCGAACTCACCGATCACGACCAGGTTGACCGGGTCGCCCCGCCCGCTGCCCGCCGCATTGGTCGTGGTGGCGGGCAGGGCCTGGAGCCGCTCGACGAGGGTCACAAGCGAGACATCCTCGACCGCCGCGGCGGGTACGAGCGTCTCGAAATCCTTGCGGAGATAGTCGGCCGTGATCCCGGGCACCGGGATCGCGAAGGCGAGATCGACGACGGGCGTCGGCGCGGCGGCGTGGGCGAGCACGTCCGCCGCGGATTCGGCGACGGCCCGGGCCACCGCCGCGGCGATGTCGCCGGCCGGCACGAGCCGCACGTGGATCACCTTCGTGCCCAGGTCGAGCGTGGTGAACACGAAGCCCTCCGTGGCGGTGGCGGCGGGAATCGGCCCCAGCCGAAAGCCCCGCTCCCGAAACAGCTCGTCCATCCGCCGGTTGGCCTGCCGGGCGGTCACGAGCTTGAAGGGCACGAGCAAGAGGAGCGGCAGAAACAGCCAGCCCAGCGCCCCGAAGGCCGACAGCCGCCGCAGAATCGAGAAGTGGACGGCCGCCGCCGCCTCGAGCGGCGTGAAGTAGCGGGGATCGATGCCCACCAACTGGAGCCGGAGCGGCTCGGCCGCCCGGTTTTCGATCCGCACGAAGACCGGCTGAATCCCGCGCCGGGCGAGATCGACCCCAAACAGCCGCCGGCTCTCGGCGGCGGCGAGCACCGCCACGGTGACCTTCGCCCGCGGATCCTCCTGCGTCTGGGCCCGGGCCATGAACTCCCCGCCGGCCGCGGCCGGGCACGGCTCGTAGGGCGTGATCACGAGATGCCAAAGCCGGCGCAGGGCGTTCGCGATCATGCGGAATCAGGCCAGCCTCAGGAATCCGCGTCCAGGGAGGGGTTGCCCGTGCTAGCTCGACGGCGTTGGAAACCGAAGCGCAGGCATCTCACAGGGGACTGTCCCCGCTTCGGGGACTGTCCCCTTTCCTACGGATTCCGAAAGGGGACAGTCCCCCGGCGGGTACAGTCCCCGGAGGATCCCGAAGGGAGACAGTCCCCGGGCGGGGACTGTCTCCCACGGGTCAGATCCAGTTTCTCACTCTACCAGCTGGCAGGACGCCTCGACCAGGGCAGTGATCTTCTCGTCGGAGAGCGGCCCCTTGGCGAAGGCATGGTTGGCCTTCACGGTGCCCCCCTTGTAGCAGACCACGGTGATCTCGGCGTCGGGA
>CAYRNG010000274.1:0-7216 GCA_964425395.1 uncultured Candidatus Kuenenia sp.
CCAAGGCTGCCCGCGGGGGCGTCCCGGCTCGGCTCCGGGATGGTGTGCCCCGGGCCGGCGGCCGTGGCCTGCATCCCCCGCCACTACCCGCAACTGCTCGACGACGAGGAGCTGCCCCGGGTGGCCGCGGCCACCTGCGACGCCGCCACCTACCTCTGGGAGCTGCACCGGGAGGGGAAGTTGCGGCTCGACTTCCGGCCGGTGCCGGCCCGGATCCTCTATCACGCCGGCTGCCACGAGCAGGCAGGGGGCGGCCCGGCGCCGGCCGAGCATCTTCTGCGGCTGATCCCGGGCCTCGTGCTCGAAACGGCCGACCGGGGCTGCTCCGGGATGGCCGGCACCTTTGGCCTCGCCCGCGAGAACTACCGGGCCAGCCTCCGGATGGGGCTGGGGCTCGTCTCGGCGATGCGGGCGGCCGGCATCGAGGCCGGGGCCACCGGCTGCAGCGCCTGCCGGCTCCAGATGGAGCAGGGCACGACCAAGGCCGCCGTCCATCCGGTCAAGATCCTGGCCAAGGCCTATGGTCTCCTGGAGGGCCCGCCCCCCCACGGCCTTGACAACCTGCTGACGGCCACGAGCGGCCAGCTGACCACCACCTGAGGCGGCCCCGAGGAGCTTTCCGAGCCGATGCATGAATCCGAGCCGCACGTTCGCGTGGCCCTGTTCGCGGGGATGGCCGAGGCGGCCGGCCGGCGGAGCCTCGACCTGGCCTGGCAGGGCGGCAGCGTGGCCGACCTGCGGCGGGCCGTGGCCGAGGCGGTGCCGGCAGTAGCCGAGCTCGTGGCCCGGAGCGCGGTCGCCTGCGGCGCTCGCTACGCGGCCGACGACGAGCCGGTGGCGGCCGGCGAGGAGCTGGCGATCATTCCCCCGGTGAGCGGAGGCTAGTGCGATGGCCGTGCTCCTGACCCGCGAGCCGCTCGACCCGGCGGCCGTGCTGGCGGCGGTGGCTTGTCCCGCGGCCGGGGGCAACGTGCTGTTCGTGGGCACGGCCCGCGACCTGACGGGAGGCGTGGCCACGGCGAGCCTCGAGTATGAGGCCCACGAGCCGCTGGCCCGGTCGCTCCTGGCGGCGGTCTTGGCCGAAGCCGGGGAGCGGTTCGGCCTGGTGGGCTGTGGCGTGGCTCACCGGCTCGGGCTGGTCGCCCCCGGCGAGGCGAGCGTGGCGGTGGCGGTGAGTGCCCCGCATCGGCGGGCGGCGTTCGCCGCGGCTGAGTGGATCATGGACGAGATCAAGCGGACGGTGCCGATCTGGAAGTGCGAGCACCGGCCCGACGGCAGCCATGCCTGGGTGCATGGCGAAAAAAGGGGTCACGCACCATTTCTGCGAAGCACCGTGGTCGACAAAGCCGACCACGGTCGTGCTGGCTGCGGCGGCCGAGAAATGGTGCCTGACCCCTTGTATCTCGTCGACGGCTTCGGCCGGGTGCACACCGACCTGCGGATCAGCGTCACCGACCGCTGCAACCTGCGGTGCACCTACTGCATGCCGGCCGAGGTGATCTTCCGGCCCCGCGAGGAGCTGCTGGCCTACGAGGAGATCGCCCGGGTGGCGGGCGTGGCGGCGGGCCTGGGAATCCGCACCATCCGGCTGACCGGCGGCGAGCCGCTCGTGCGGCGGGACGTGGCAACGCTCGTCCGGCTGCTCGTGTCCGTGCCGGGCATCGAGGAAGTGGCCCTGACCACCAACGGGCTGCTCCTGGCCGAGCAGGCGGCCGACCTCAGGGCCGCGGGGCTGGCCCGGCTCAACGTCAGCCTCGACGCCCTCGGCGAAGAGGCCTTCGAGCGGATCACCCGCCGCCGCGGGCTCGACCGGGTGCTGGCCGGCATCGCCGCGGCCCGGGCGGCCGGCTTCGAGCGGCTCCGGATCAACGCCGTCTCGATCCGCGGCCTCACCGAGGAGGAGATCGTGCCCCTGGCTCGCTTCTGCCGCGGGGCGGGGCTCCATCTGCGGTTCATCGAGTTCATGCCGCTGGATGCCGACGACGCCTGGAGCGACGACCGGGTCCTCTCCGGGGCGGAGGTGCGGGCGATCCTCACCCGTGAGATCGGGCCGCTCGAGCCGCTGCCGGTGGCCGACCCGGGGCAGCCGGCGGTGGACTGGCGGTGGGCCGACGGGGCCGGCCTCGTGGGTTTCATCGATCCGGTCACGAGCCCCTTCTGCGACCGCTGCGACCGGCTCCGGCTCACGGCCGACGGGCAGTTTCGCAACTGCCTGTTCTCGACCACCGAGTGGGACGTGCGGAGCGTGCTCCGCGGCGGGGGCGACGACGCCGAGATCGCGGCCCTCCTGCAAGCCTGCGTGGCGGCCAAGCGGGCCGCCCACGGGATCGGCTCGCCCGCCTTCGAGCGGCCGGCCCGCGCGATGTACGAGATCGGAGGCTGAATCCACGTGGGCCGTCGCTACCTCGACAACGCCGCCACCACCTGGCCCAAGCCGCCGGAGGTGCTTGCCGCCTGGGAGCGGGCCGCCCGCGAGCTGGGGGCCACTGCGGGCCGGGGCACCTACCGCGCGGCGGTCGAGGCGGGGGCGATCCGCGAGCGGGCCCGGGCTGCAGCGGCCCGGATGCTCGGCGGCGTCGATCCGGCGCGGGTCGCCCTGCCGGGCGGCTGCACGCTGGCCCTCAACGCCGCAATCCATGGCCTCCTGCGGCCGGGCGACCACGTGATCGCCACCGCCGCCGATCACAACGCCACGCTCCGGCCGCTCCACTGGCTGGCCAGCCGGGGGGTGATCGAGTTGGCGATCGTGCCCTGCGACGAGGCGGGAATCGTCGATCCGGCGGCGGTTGCCGCCGCCTGGCGGCCGGCCACGCGGCTTGTCGTCGCGTCGCATGCCTCGAACGTGACTGGTGCGCTTCAGGACGTGGCCGCCATCGCGGAAATCGCCCACGACCGCGAGGGCCTCGTGCTGCTCGATGCAGCCCAGTCGCTCGGCCAGCTGCGCTGCGAGAGCCCCGGCTGGGGGGCCGATCTGGTGGCGGCACCAGCCCACAAGTGGCTCTTGGGCAGCGGCGGGGCGGCGGTGTTCTGGGCCCGGGAAGGGGTCGAGCCCGAGCCGCTCCTTCAGGGAGGCACCGGCTCGGCGAGCGACTCGCTCGAGATGCCCGCGGCCTTCATTGAGCGGATGGAGGCCGGCTCCCCCGAAGTGCCGGCGCTGGCGGCGGTCGTGGCGGCCTGCGACTGGCACGAGAAGCGGGACGTGGCCGCCACCGGGGCTGCCTGCCGCGATCTGGCCGAGGCCTGTGCGGCGGAGCTGGCGGGGCTCCGCGGCGTGCGGGTCGTGGGGGGCAGCCGGGGAGCGCCAATTGTGAGCTTCACCGTGGAGGGCTATGATCCGGCCGACGTGGCCGTGATCCTGGAGAATGCCGAGGGCGTGCAGGTGCGGGCGGGCCATCACTGTGCCGCCTGTATCCACGACTTCCTTGGCACCCAGGCCGGCGGCACGGTGCGGGCCGGCTTCGGCCCGTTCAACGACGAGTCGGACGTGGCGGCGGTAGTCCGCGGCGTGGCGGCGATCGCGGCCGGCTGACAGGAGGCGAGCAGGCAATGGCGGGTATTCCCAAAGACGCGTGGTATGCCGGCGGGCTGCGGTTTGCCTGCACGCAGTGCGGCGACTGCTGCACCGGGGCCGAAGGCTATGTGTGGGTCAATCAGGCCGAGATCGATGCCATGGCCGCCCGGGTGGGGCTCTCGCCGGCCGACTTCGAGGCCCGGCATGTGTATCGCGTCGGCATCCGCCGGTCGCTCAAGGAGCGGGCGGGCGGCGACTGCGTGCTCCTCGACCCCGAGACCCGCAAGTGCACCGCCTACGAGGAGCGGCCCCGGCAGTGCCGCACCTGGCCGTTCTGGGACTCGAATCTCCGCTCCCCGGAGGCCTGGGCCGAGGCGGCCGAGCACTGCCCGGGCTGCAACAAGGGCAACCTCGTGCCCCTGGAGCGGATCGTGGAGCAGGCCGCCCAGATCCGCGTCTGACGGGGGCCGGCCGTGGGGCAGGTTTGCAACCTGCCAAATTCGGGGCCGGTTTCAATCGATCGGATTGACGACTCGTGTGAAGCCGGCATCACGGAAGTCCACGACGTTGCGGGAGTAGAACTCAGTGACGCCGTTGCTCCGCAGCGTCACGGCGAGCACGAGGTCGTAGGTTCGCCGCCGTGGAAACGCCGGCGTGGACAGGCCGGCGTGGACCATCGGCCATGAGCGCAGCTCGTAGCAACAGAAAGAAAACCCTGACTCGTCGCGGAGGAAGGCCACCCGTCGGGCCGCCTCCGCCGCCGACAAAGGCTTGGCGAAGACTCCTGGATGCCGCAGGCCTGCGTACATCTCGAAGAGCACCTGATCGGCCAGCATCCATTCAGCCGGCGAACGGAGGGCGTCGTTCACGAGCCTGATCGCTGCCGCATGCTCGCGGCAATCCTCGTCGGCGGCATAGAGGAGGATGTTGGTGTCGAGGCTCTTCAAGTCAGCGACTCCGCCGCGAATCGCTGCGGCCCGCGGGCCGCAGCTCCTCGTCCAGGCCGTGGAGCACGTCCTTGAGCCGACCGGCATCGACGAGCACACCGCCGCCGTGAAACGTGGGAAATCGGGCGGGCTCTTTCGGCGGGGAAGCTGGCACTTGCTCGAGCAGCCGGTCAACGGCCCGGCGAACCAGTTCGCTCACGGGGCGGTCCTGCTGGCGGGCCACGGCCCGGAGCCGTTCCATCACCGGGTCCGGGAAGAGAATCTGGATCTTTTGCATGGATCCATGCTATAGACATGCTGTCTGGGAGTCAACGCTGCGAACCCCACAGGGGGCGACGCTTGGTCGTGGAGCAGGTTTGTAACCTGCCGGAGTTGGGGCCGCATTTGGCAGACTACAAGTCTGCCCCACGGGGCAAGGCCGCTCAGTCGGCGTCGAAGCGGCGGATCGCCTCCGGTCTCCCAGACATGGACGCGGCCCTCGAGCCGCCGCCTGGGGTCGCGGCCGATGCCGCCGCCGTGTTCACAGGATCCCGCCGTGCGTCCGCCAGGGGGTCATGTGCGAGGGCTGGTCGAGGAAACAGATCCGCTCCCACTCGTCGGTGATCGCCCGCAGGTCTTCCGACGTGTAGATCAGTTGCTGGGCGCGGCGGACCGGGTCGCCCGAGTACATCGGGATCAGGCAGCCGGTGGACGTCGCCAAGAGCATGGCCACGCAGAGCAGCCATCGGGCCTTCCTCATCGCCTGGTCCTCCTGACCGGTGATCTCGTGTCTGTCCGTCTGGTTCATGGGCTGGATGTCGGTGGCTGGCAGAAGGGGGAATGGATACCGAAGGGCGGGGCGTCGTGCGAGGGCAGCTGGTGAGGCCGCTCGAGTCGATCATTGCCCGGCCTGCCCAGTCTCCGTCTCCTCTCCCGGTTGTGGGCCCGGCTCGGGAGCCTCGGGGCGAGGTTCCTGGTAGTCCCGAACCCGTTCCTCCATCTCCTTGCCCGGCTTGAACGTGACCACGCTCTTCGCCCGCACGGTCACCGTCTCCCCGGTCCGCGGATTGCGGGCCAGGCGGGCTTCCCGTTGCTTGATCTGGAACACCCCGAAATTCCGGAGTTCCACGCGGCCGTCCCGGACCAGGGCGTCGATCAGGGCCTCGAACGTCCGCTGGACCAGCACGCGGGTGCGAAACTGGGGAAGATCGATCTGTTCGGCGATCGTCCGAACGATGTCTTTCTTGGTCACGGCTCGGGAGCTCCGACCGCGGTCCTCTGCCCGAGTTTCCCGCGGAAACACGGCCGTGAGGGGGGTCCCAAACGAGCCCGAAGCCTAGGTCTGGCCGGCAGCAGTGTCAACCAAACGCCCCGTTGGCGAGCGGTCCACCGGCAGCCTTCCACAACCTGGTATCGGCCTCCCAGCCGGCAAACTTGATGCCATCCGCAGAATCCCACCCCCGCAGGCGGCGGGGGCCGGGAGGGTTGGGGGGGCGGGAAAACCCACTACACTCGGAGCGGCCTTGTTTCCCCGGTGTCGCCCGGCCTCGGCGTCGCCCAGACTCGTCCCCCTGCGCCGTTCCATGCCAGCTCCTGCCGGGAATGACTCGCCTGCTCCCGTGACCGACCTCGCGATCACCCTCGGGCGGCTCCGGCTGCCCAACCCGATCCTGGTGGCCTCAGGCACCTTCGGCTACGGCCGCGAGATGACCGGCTTCGTGGAGCTCGCCCGGCTCGGCGGGATCGTGCCCAAGACGATCACCCCGCAGCCCCGCAAGGGCAACGTGCCCTGGCGGACGGTGGAGACGGCCTCGGGGCTGCTCAACTCGATCGGCCTCGACAACGATGGCGTCGAGACCTTCCTTGCCAAGCAGCTGCCCTTCCTGGCCGGCTGCGGGGCACCGGTGATCGTGAGCATCGCCGGGGCCACTGCCGCGGAGTTCGTGGCCCTCGCCCGGCGGCTCGACGGCGTGCCGGGGATCGCCGCCCTCGAGCTCAACGTCTCCTGCCCGAACGTGAGCCACGGCGTCGATTTGGGGACCGATCCCGAGACCTGCCGGGCGGTGGTGGCGGGCGTCCGGGAGGCGACCGGCCTGCCGGTGATCGCCAAGCTCACTCCGAACGTCACCGACATCGGGGCGGTGGCCCGGGGAGCGGCCGACGGCGGGGCCGATGCGGTGACGCTGATCAACACGCTTCAGGGGATGGCGATCGACTGGCGGCGGCGGAAGCCGCTGTTGGGCAACGTGGTGGGGGGCCTGAGCGGGCCGGCGATCAAGCCCGTGGCCCTGCGGTGCGTCCATCAGGTGCACCGGGCGGTGGGGATCCCGATCATCGGCGTGGGCGGGATCATGACGATCGATGACTGTCTCGAATTCTTCGTGGCCGGGGCGGCGGCGGTGCAGGTGGGCACGGCCAACTTCGCTGAGCCGGTCGTCTCGGCCCGGCTGCTCGCCGAACTGCCGGCCGCGCTTGCCGAAGCGGGCGTGGCCCGGTTTGCCGACGTGGTGGGCACCCTCGCGGTGCCGGCCCCCGCCAGCTGCTCAGAGGAGAACGCCCATGCCGGCTGACAAGCGATTGGTTTTGTTTGTTGGTCTCGTCAAGAGAGGAAGGGTTGCCCGTGCCAATCGAGCGGCGTTGGAAACCGTCCGTAGGCAGGATGCCGAAGGACGGTTTCCATCGAGCGAGCTGGAGGCAGGATGCCGGAAGCGAGCGTCCGGCGAGATGGCACGGGCAAACCTGACCCATGGAGAGTAGCCCGATGACCACACCGCAGCCG
>CAYRNG010000275.1:0-6230 GCA_964425395.1 uncultured Candidatus Kuenenia sp.
CGGCGGGGCGGCCTCGGCTGGCGGTGCTGGCATGGCCGGCGGAGCGGCATCCAGCGGCGGGGCATCGACCGGGGCGGGCGTGGCTGTGAGGTCGGCGACCGGGACCGGGGGCGACAGCGGATCGGCAGCCGGCGGCGGCGCGGCCACGACCGGCGGCTCGGCAGGAACCGCTACCGGCACTTCGATCTGGGGAGCGGCGAAGGCGGGTGCCTCGGGGGCGTCGGCATGGCCCGCGGGCTTGGCCGCCGAGCCCTTCTGGACCACCGAATAGGCCCCGTAGAGGATCGTCCCGAAAAGCACGAGCACGATCAGCGGCTTGATGGCTTCCAGACTGTCGCCGCCCCGCTCGGGACGGCGTTCGTGCTTCGGGCGACTGGCCATGGCGGAGGCATTCCGAAGGGGACGGGACGGGGGCCGCAGACCGGCGACGGGGCGGCGAGCCTAGGGGACGCCCGCGGGCCATGCCAGATCGCTTCCGCCCCGGAAACTGGGCAGTCTGGGATGTCGCTCGGGGGTCCTGCTCGACGCGGCCGCCAATTCGGGATTCGTTTTCTGGATTCGTTTTTTTGGGGGTCTCGCGCGTATATTCAGTCGCGTTCAGAGGCACCGGCGGAAACGAGGTTCTGGCAGCGATGCGTTCGTACGATATCGATCCCCGCCGGGTGCGGGAGGTGGTGGCCGTGGTCTTGGCCGGGGGCCGCGGGGCCCGGCTCGATCCCCTGACCCGCGACCGGGCCAAGCCGGCGGTCCCCTTCGGCGGCACCTACCGGATCGTCGATTTCGCCCTCTCCAACTGCTTGAACAGCGGCCTCAAGCGGCTCCTCCTGCTCACCCAATACAAGGCCCGCAGCCTCGACCGCCACCTGAACCTCGGCTGGCACCGGTTCTTCTGCCGCGACCTGGGGGAGTTTCTCGACGTCCTCCCCCCGCAGCAGCGGGTGGACGAGCACTGGTATCTGGGCACGGCCGACGCCGTCTACCAAAACATCTACTCCCTCGAGCAGGCCGCGCCCCGGCTGGTGGTCGTGCTGGCCGGCGACCACATCTACAAGATGAACTACCAGGCCCTCGTCGATGCCCACGAGGCCAGCGGGGCCGACGTGACCGTCGGGGCGCTGCCGGTGTCCCGGGCCGAGGCGATCGAGTTTGGCACGATGGAGGTCGATGCCTCCGGCCGCGTCCGCGGCTTCCGCGAGAAGGTGGCCGACCCGCCTCCCTACCCCGCCGACCCGACCAAGGCCCTGGCCTCAATGGGGATCTACTGCTTCTCAGCCGACTTCCTCCTCGAGCAGCTCAGGCGGGACGCCGACGACCGGGGCAGCCGCCACGACTTCGGCCACGACCTCCTCCCCCGGCTGGTGGACACCCACGGCGTGCAGGCCTTTCCGTTCCGCGACGAGAACCGCAAGCAAGACGCCTACTGGCGGGACGTCGGCACGCTCGACGCCTACTACGAGGCCAACATGGATCTGGTGGAGGTCGATCCGCAGCTCAATCTCTACGACGAGCTGTGGCCGATCCGGACCCATCACCCGGCCTACCCGCCCCCCAAGTTCGTGTTCGCCGAGGAGGGGCCCGACGGCCGCCGCGGCGAGGCCACCGACAGCCTCGTCTGCCCGGGGGCGATCCTCTCCGGCGGCCGCGTCCACCGCTCGATCGTCGGGCCGGGCGTGCGGGTCAACAGCTACGCCCGAGTCGAGGAGAGCATTATCTCCGAGGGGGTCGATATCGGCCGGCATGCCGTCGTCCGACGGGCGATCATCGACAAGGCAGTGCGGCTGCCCTCGGGCGTCGAAATCGGTGTCGACCCGGAGGAGGATGCGGCCCGGGGCTTGACGGTTTCGGCCGGAGGAGTGACCGTGGTACCGAAGGGATTCGAGTTCGAGGAAGCGACCGCCGGCATTCCCGCCCTGCCGGCCGCCCGGATTCACTGACCTCCCGCAGGGCGTTTTTCAAGCGATGCCCAAACGCAACATCCTTCTCCTGCTGGCGGCCTGCCTGGTCTGCCTGACGGCCTGGGGCGTGCGGGAGCGGAGCGGCCCCGCCCGCCGGTTCGGCGAGGTGATCGAGGCGATCGAACGGGCGGCGCTCGAGGCTCCCCCGGCCGACGAGCTGTTCACGGCGGCCGTCGATGCGGCGGTGGGCCGGCTCGACGAGCATTCGGCCTACCTCCGCGGCACCGGCCGGGCGGAGCTCGAGGCGGCCCTCGACCAGCGGTTCGGCGGCGTGGGCCTGGAGCTCGCCCTCGACAAGGCGGCCGAGCGGCCGGTGGTGGTCTCGCCGCTCTACGGCGGCCCCGCCTGGCGGGCCGGCATCGCGCCGGGCGACACCCTCCTGACCGTGGCCGGCCACGACACCCGCGGCCGGCCGCTGCGGGAGATCGTGGAGACGCTGCGGGGCCGGGCAGGGGAGCCCGTGAGCCTCGAGATCGCGGTCGCCCCGCCGGGCGGTCCGGCTACGCTCGATCCGGCCGCCGCCGTGCGGCCGGCGACGCTGCGGGAGGTGATCCTCGTGCGGGAAGAGGTGCGGCTCGAGAGCGTGCTCGGCGCCCGCCGCCGCCCCGATGGCAGCTGGGACTGGCTGCTCGAGCACGAGCCGGGCGTGGCCCTGGTGCGGATCGTGAGCTTCGGTGAGCGGACGGGAGCCGAGTTTCAGGCGGCCTGCCGGAGCCTGGCCGAGCAGCCCGACCTGCGGCTGGTGGTGCTCGACCTGCGGGGCAATCCGGGCGGCCTCGTACCGGCGGCGGTGGAGGTCTGCGATGCGCTGCTCGCCGAGGGGCCGATCGTGGCCACGCGGGGGCGAAGCGGGACCGGGCGGGCGGCGAGCACCGCGACGCTCCAGGAGCGGCGGGCCACGGCGGGCGAGCTCCTGGCCGGCGTGCCGGTGGCCGTGCTCGTGGACGGCCTCACCTCGAGCGCCGCCGAGATCGTGGCGGCCTGCCTCCAGGATGCCGGCCGGGCCACGGTGGTCGGCAGCCGGACGTTTGGCAAGGGCACGGTGCAGACGCTCCTGCCCCTCTCCGACGACTCGGGCCTCCTCAAGCTGACGACGGCTGAGTATCTGCGGCCGAGCCGGGAGCCGATCCATCGCCAGGCCGCCGCCCGCGACGACGAAGCCTGGGGAGTGCGGCCGACCGCCGGCTTCGAGATCGCGCCCACCGCGGAGGCCGTGGAGCGGCTGCGGGAGTGGCGACGGCAGCGGGATGCGGTGCTGCCGCCGGCCGCGGTGAACGCTGCGGCAGCGGCCCAGACCGGATCGGCAGCGACGCAGACCGCAGCGGTAGCAAACCATGGCGGCGGCCCCGCCCGCGACATCGACCCCGTGCTCGCCCGGGCTCTCAAGCTCCTCACCGCCGAGTGAGGCCGGCCGCCTCGCGGACCTCGGCGGCCAGCACGAAGCTGCCCGCCACGATCACGCTCCCCGACCTGCCCGCGAGCCTGCGGGCCAGGGCCAGACCGGCGGCCGGCGTAGCCGCGACCCGTGGTCGCGAGAGCCCCGCCGTGCGGCAGGCGGCCACCAGCTGCTCCAGCGGCGCGGCCCGCTGGCTGCTCCCGTAGCGGGTGATGACGACGTGTTCGAACTGACCTCGGGTGACGGCCAGCATTTCCGGGAGCTGCTTGTCACGCGGAGCCGCGAACAGCAAGACCCGCGGCCGGCGGGTGCCGATCACGTCGGCCACCGTCTCGAGGAGCGACTCCATCGAGGCCACGTTGTGGGCTGCATCCACGATCACCAGCGGCCGCTGGGCGATCGTCTCGATCCGGGCCGGCAGACGGGCCCGGGCCAGGCCGCGGGCGATCGCCGCGGCGGGCACGGGGAAGCCGCGCCGGTCGAGCGTGGTGGCGGCCACGACCGCCAGGGCCGCGTTGTCCGCTTGGTGGCGGCCGGCCATTCCCAGGGGCAGCCGCAGCGGCGGGGCCTCGTGCGGAGCCCGGGCCGTGAACACCAGCGTGCCCGGCAGCAGCGGGTCGGCGGCCTGCTCGTGCCGGCAGGAGAAGTCACGGCCGAGTTGCGCGAGCCGCGCCCGGCGGCGGGCGGCGACGGCCGCGATCACCCGGCGGGCCGCGGGCTGCTCGGCCCCCGAGACGACCGGCCGGCCCCGCTTGATGATGCCCGCCTTCTCGGCGGCGATCTTGGCGACGGAGTTGCCCAGCAGTTCGACGTGGTCGAGGCTGATGCTCGTGATCACTGAGACCAGCGGCCGGACCACGTTGGTGGCGTCGAGCCGGCCGCCGATTCCGGTCTCGAGCACGGCCACGTCGACGCGGGCCCGGGCGAAGTGGACGAAGGCCAGCGCCGTGACGATCTCGAACCAGGTGGGCCCCCGGGCGGTGCGGCGGGCGGCGGCGGCATCGAGCGTTTCGACGGCCGGCCGGACGACTCCCGCGGCGGCGGCCAGGTCGGCGGCTCCGATCGGCTCGCCGGCCACGCAGATCCGCTCCTCCATGGCGTGGATGTGGGGTGAGAGGTAGCGACCGGTGCGGTAGCCCGCCTCGTCGAGGATGGTCGCCAGCATCGCCACCGTCGAGCCCTTGCCCTTGGTGCCGGCCACGTGGACCACCGGCATCGCGAGGTGGGGATTGCCGACGGCCGCCAGGAGCCGCCGCATCCGGTGGAGCCCGAAGGCGGCCGTGCCGCCCGGCGGGGTCCGCTCGTAATCGACGCGGGTGGCCAGCCAGGCATGCACGGCGGCGGCGGCGTTCGTCTTTCCCATCCGCCGTAGTTTACGGAACGCCCCGGGACTGTCCCCGCTTTGGGGACTGTCCCCTTTCCTACCCGCTTCGGGGACTGTCCCCTTTCCTCTTACCGGCCTTGACGCTCCTGCGGCGGCCCACGACCCTCCAGCCCGCATGCGCACCCCCCCGCTCCAATCCCTGCCGAGTCTGCTCGTCGCCGCGGCCCTGGGCCTGCCGGCCGAGGTTTCGGCCGCCGAGCCGTTGCCAGCCCCGGCCGGGCTCGAGCCGCCGCCGCTCTACCTGGCTGAGCCCTTTGCCGACGTCACCTTCGCGGGCATGCCCCGGCCGATCGACCCCCAGGCCGCCCGCCCCTGGCCGCGGTGGTTCTACGGAGCCTCGGGGCTCGTCATGACCCGGACGATTCCCGGCGGCACGGCCACGATGCAGCCTACGGCCGCCGGCCAATTGCTCACCAGCGACGCCGACTTCGGCTGGCCCGGCGGCGTCGATCTCCAGATCGGCCGCTGGTTCGGCCCGGGGCAGCACCATGCCGTCGAGGCCATGTATTGGGGCGTCTACCAGATGGGCGCCTCAGCCACGCTCGCCGCCGGCCCGCCCGGCATCGACGCCATCCCCCAGGCGCCGACCGCGAGCGTCGGCGGGATCCCGGCGAGCGACTTCCTCTCGGGCGCGGCCCAGCAGCGGATCGAGCGGGCCGACGTGGTCAACAACGTCGAGATCAACTGGGTCTACTCGCCCTGGGATCGGCCTGAGTTTCTGCCCCGGGAGCGGGAGGTGAGCCTGATGTGGCTGGCCGGCTTCCGGTTCTTCCAGGTGAACGATCAGCTCACGCTCACGAGCGGCTCGGGCGACCCCACGATCGGCCCGCTCGACCTCGGCGTGGCCACCAACAACAATATCTACGGCGGCCAGCTGGGAGCCAAGTTTGACTGGCGGTTCCTGCCGAGCATGCGACTCAACCTGGTGCCCAAGTTCATGATCGGCGGCAACGCGATCACCAACACCTCGGCCCTGGCCACCCCGGGCGGCACGCCGGCCACCTTCGCCGGCGGGGCCCCGGCCCGGGCCTTCTCGGAGCTGGGCGTCTTCTCCTGGCTCGGCTCGGTGGACACCGGCATCGCCTGGGACGTGACCGAGCACTGGAGCCTGTGGCTGGGCTACCGGGTGGTGGGCGTGGGCAACATCGCCCAGGCCGACGGCCAGTGGCCAGCGACGATCAGCTCCCCCGACTCGCTCTCGGGCATCGCCGCCGGCAGCGAGACGATCATCCACGGCGGCTTCGCCGGGTTTCAGGGGCGGTACTGACTTTACGGATTCGCGGCCATCCAGGGCCCGCGAATCCTTGCCGGGCCTCCGCCCGGCGGCCGCACCTCCGGGCGGCCGTGCTCTGCGCGTCTTGCGGTGTGGATCGTATGTAGCCGCGGGTTTTTAACCCGACGGACAGCGCGGCGAAGCCAACCGAAACCGGCGGCATCGGAAACGCGTCGCCACCGGGCCGGGGGGATAATAACCCCGCCGCTACGTGCGGGTCGC
>CAYRNG010000276.1:0-4676 GCA_964425395.1 uncultured Candidatus Kuenenia sp.
GATCCGGGGGGCGGGATGCGGGGGCAACGTGACGCTTTCGCGATCTTACACGCCGCCGCCGGCTCACCGCACGGGCGACCACCAGCGGGCTCGCCTGACCTCGGGAATCGGCTCGGCGTAGTCCCGCGGCCGGCTGCCATCCATGATCCCCCCATACTGCCGGAAGCCGTAGGGGCCGATGTCGTCCTGGGGAAACGAGTCGAACCGCACCGACCGCCGCTGCTGGTTGCGGACCGGCCCGGGATCGAGCCAGTCGGGCCGGCCGAGCGATGCGCAGCCGCCGGCCAAAACGGCCGCAGCGACGAGCACCGCGACAGGCGAGGCCAGACGCTGGGAGGGAATGGTCACGGACGCGGTCCCGGGGCCGGGTGGGGAGCGAGAGACTCTAGAAGCCGCCTTGGAACAGCCCAAGGGGTATTTTCAGCCGATTTTTCGAGCCGGCCGGGGATCCCTGTGCCGTCTTGCTTGAAGCCAAGCCTTCCGTACGGGCGACGTTCTCTCCGCTCCAACGCACCGTCCCCTGGCTCGCGCCAGGGGTTTCTATTCGCAGGCGCGAGCCCGGGGACCCCATAGAAACCCCGGGCGCGAGCCCGGGGACGGTGGGTCAAACCCTCGCCCCGCCCACCACACCACACACAGAGCACGGCCGCCTCGTAGCGGCGGGATTCCATCCCGCCGGCCAGTTGACGACGCGTTTCCGGTGCCGCCGTTTGCCCGCTCGCCAGTCATCACGGCAGGATCACCCGCAGGAGGCGGGTGGCGGGCTCGGCGGTGAGGTCCTGGGGTCCGGCCGAGGCGGGCAGGAGCAGGCAGGCTCCGGGGCCGAGCGAGGGCAGCGACCAGCGGGGCGGGAGGTGGATGCCGCCGGTGAGCACGGCCAGGAACTGGCAGCGGCCGGCTGCGTCGGCCCGCCAGGCGGCTTCGGGCAGCACCTCGTCGAGGATGAAGAACTCACAGTCCACCAGCCGCCGCACGGCCGGATCGGCCGTCGGCTCTCCGCGGACCGGCCCCACCGGCCCGAGCCGGGAGACCGCCTCGACGCCCGCCTCGATGTGGAGCGGCCGCGGCCGGCCGTCGGGGCCGGTCCGGTTCCAATCGAAGAGCCGATAGGTGACGTCGCTCGACTGCTGGATCTCCGCCACCAACAGCCCCGCCCCGATCGCATGGACGGTGCCGGCCGGGATGAAGATGCAGTCGCCGGCAGCCGGCTCGAAGGCGTGGAGCACCTCCGCGGAGGTGCCGGCCCGGATCGCGGCGGCGAGCGCCGCCTGGTCAACGCCCTCCCGCAGGCCGGCGTAGATCAGGCTGCCCGGCTCGGCGGCCACCACGTACCAGGCCTCGGTCTTGCCCCGGTCGGGCGGGTCGAGCCGGGCGGCCCGGGCATCGTCGGGATGGACCTGCACCGAGAGCACGCGGTGGGCGTCGAGAAACTTGAACAAGAGCGGAAAAACGCCGCCGGCCGCCGAGCGGCCGAAGACCTCGCGGCCGCGGGTCCGCACCAGCTCGCCGAGCGGCGTGCCCGCTAGCGGCCCGGCCGCCACCCGGCTCTGATCGGCCCCCCGATCGACGAGTTCCCACGACTCGGCGAAGTCATCGCCCGCCGGCAGGTCGCGGCCGAAGGCGGTCGCGAACCGGCGGCCGCCCCAGAGGTAGCGGCGGTAGAGCGGCTCGAGGAGCAGCGGAGGCAGGCCGCGGCCGGCGACAGGAGCGTCGGCAGCGGTGGTCGTTCGATCGGCAGGAGATGCCATCAGCCGTACCGCTCCAGGATCCAGCCGATCGCGAAGCACGAGACGGAGAACACGAGCATCCCGAGCATCGGCCCGGAGGTGATCCGGCCGCCGAGCTCGAGCATCACCGCCAGGCCCGGGAGCACAAGGCCGACCAGCTGACCGAACCGACCGATCGCCTTCATGGACCGGCACCGGTGCCGCGAGTGCCGACCGCCTCCGACCGCGTGCCGAAGCAGGGCACCGCCGTGGCGGCCGTCAGCTGCTTGGAGCCGGCCGCCTCGGCCGACAGGCCGCAGGCCCGGATCAGGCCCCCTTCACCGCGGACACGGCTGCCGATCTCGGCGATCGCCCCCACCAGGTCGTCGTCGATGGCGGGCAGGCGGTCGAGCTCGATCACGACCCGACTGGCCTGGTGCTCGCGGATCATTCCCCAGATCGCCTCCACGAGCTGCTCCTTGCCGCGGGCCCCTGGCGACTGGAGCCGCACGAACAGCCAGTCGGGGCCCCGCTCAGCCGCCAATTCCCATCGCTCGCCCCGGTCGCTCGCCGGGTGGGCCGCCGGGGCGGCCTGCACGCTTGTCTTCATCGCCGTCTTCCTCCTTGAGTTGCATCGGACCTGTGGTGACGCGGGGGACCGCGAAATTCCCTTTCGCGGCCGGGGGCTTTCGTGCCGAGAGCCCCCCGCTGACCCTATTATCAGGCCGCGGGGAATGCCCCGGCAAGACGAGATTTCCGGCCCCGGGGTTGCCGCGGCGGCGGAGGTGTCCATACTGCCTGGGGATCGGTTTCATTTCCCGCAGGAGACAGTCGATGGCACGGCACGGCGCGGTCACGTTCAAGGGCAATCCGCTCACCCTCGTCGGTGAGGAAGTGAAGGTCGGCTCCCCGGCCCCCGACTTCGATCTCGTGGCCTACCAGGACGGCGGGATGCAGCACATCCGCAAGGCCGACCTGCTCGGCAAGCCGGCCATCATCAGCGTCGTGCCCTCGCTCGACACGCCCGTCTGCCAGGTGCAGACCAAGACCTTCAACCAGCGGCTCGGGGCCCTGGGCGACAAGGTGCAGGCCGTGACGGTGAGCCTCGACCTCCCCTTCGCCATGAACCGCTTCTGCGGTGCCGAGAGCATCACGGCCCTCAAGACGGGCAGCGACTACATGGACCGCAGCTTCGGCACGGCCTGGGGCGTGCTGATCGACGAGCTCAAGATCCTCGCCCGGGCGGTGTTCGTGCTCGACGCCCAGGGTGTCGTCCGCTACGCCCAGGTGGTCAAGGAGGTGGCCGAGGAGCCCGACTACGACGCCGCCCTGGCCGCAGTCGAGAAGCTGGGCTAAGTCGGCGGGGAGAGGATCGTCACTCGCGGCCGCGGGAAATTCGTTCTCTCCGCCTCGACGCACCGTCCCCTGGCTAGCGCCAGGGGTTTTTATGAGCGTCGCCGGCGCTCACCAATAGAAACCCCGGGCGCAAGCCCGGGGACGGTGGGAATGAAAACCACCTCGCCACCTGACCCCGCTTCCAGATAGCCGGTGGCGCGGGCCCACGAGCCTCACCCCAGCAGGCCGGCGATCATCTGCCGCGCCGTGTCGAGGGCTTCAGGGAGCTTGGCGACGAGCTTGCCGCCGGCCTGGGCCAGGTCGGGCCGGCCGCCCCCCTTGCCCCCCACGACTGCCGCCACGTCGCGGATCCAGCTGCCTGCCGAGAGGCCGCGGGCCTCGAGCTCCTTGGAGATCCCGGCGACGAGGGTCACCTTGTCGCCCTCGACGCTCCCCAGGAGGACGGCGATCGGGCTGGCCTTCCGCCGCAACAGGTCGATCGCCTGCCGCATCGCGGCCGCGTCGCCCCCCTGCATGTCGGCCACCACCACCCGGGCCCCGCCCACCTCGGTCGCCCCGGCCAGAAGGACCTCGGGGGTCAGGCCGGCGGCGGCCGCGGCCGGCTTCGCCTTCTTGAGCTCCCGCAGTTCCTTGAGGACCGCCGTGAGCCGCTGGGGCAGCTCGGCCACCGGCACCTTGAGCGTGCCGGCTGCCTCGGCGAGCGTCTGCTCCGCCTGCCGCAGCCGCTCGAGGGCCCGGCCGCCGGTCACGGCCGTGATCCGCCGCGTGCCGGCCGCCACGCTCTCCTCGGCCACGATCCGCACGAGGCCGATCTGGCCCGTGCTCGTCACATGCGTACCGCCACAGAGCTCGCGGCTGATGCCGTCCATGGTGACCATTCGGACCAGGTCGGGATACTTCTCGCCAAACAGCATCATCGCGCCGGCGTGGCGGGCCTCGGCCAAGGGCAGGAGGCGGGCCGAGACCGGCACCGCCTCCAGCACCCGGTCGTTGACCATTCCCTCGATGGCGGCGAGCGTCTGGGCATCGATCGAGCCGGGGTGGGAGAAGTCGAATCGCAGCAGGTCGGCATCGACCTTCGACCCCTGCTGGACGGCATGGCTGCCCAGGAAGTGCTGGAGGGCGGCGTGGAGCAGGTGGGTGGCCGAGTGGGCCCGCCGCAGGGCCGCCCGCCGGAAAGCGTCCACCCGGGCGGTGACGGTGCCGCCGAGATCGAGCGTGCCCTCCCGGAGGTGGCCGAGGTGGAGCACGAAGCCCCCCTCCCGCTGCGTGTCGCTGACTTCGAACCGGCCGCCGGGCCAGCTCAGCTCGCCCGTGTCGCCGACCTGGCCGCCCGACTCGCCGTAGAAGGGCGTCTGGTCGAGCACCACGGTCACCGGCACGGCATGGCCCACCTCGGTGAGCGTGTCACAGAGCGAGCCCTGGGCGATGATGCCCACCACCTTGGCCGCCGCCTCGATCGCGTCGTAGCCGACGAACTCCGAGCCGTGCATCGTTTTCTTAAGGGCGTCGAGCGGCCCCGTGGCAAACACCTCGACGCTCCGGCCCGCCCCCGACCGCTGGCCGTGGGCATCCATCGCCGCCCGGAAGCCCTCCCAGTCGAAGGAGCAATTC
>CAYRNG010000277.1:0-1799 GCA_964425395.1 uncultured Candidatus Kuenenia sp.
CTCGACGCGGCCCAGAAGCTGATCGACCTGCCCGACGTGGACCTCGTGATCCTGGCCACGCCCCCCGGCTTCCGCCCCTTCCACTTCGATGCCGCGATCAAGGCGGGCAAGCATGTCTTCATGGAGAAGCCGGTCTGCGTGGACTCGTTCGGGGCCCGGCTCTGCCTCGAGGCGGCCAAGCTCGCCGACGAGAAGAAGCGGAAGGTTGTCGTGGGCCTGCAGCGGCGGTACGAGAACAAGTATCGCGAGACGATTGCCCGGATCCGCGAGGGGCTCGCCGGCGACATCATCGGCGGCCAGGTCTATTGGAACGGCGGCGGGATCTGGTACCGCGACCGGCAGAAGGACCAGACCGAGATGCAGTTTCAGGTCAACAACTGGTACCACTTCAATTGGCTGTGCGGCGACCACATCTGCGAGCAGCACGTCCACAACATCGACGTCGCCAACTGGGTGCTCGGGGCCGACGCCCCCCAGGGCTACCACCCCGAGGCGGCCTACGGCTTGGGGGGGCGGCAGGACCGCTCCAAGAACAGCGAGATCTACGACCACCACGCCGTCAACTTCACCTACCCCAAGGGGGTCCGGGTCGCCAGCCAGTGCCGGCAGTTTCCCGGCGGCGACGGCCGCGTGAACGAGGAGTTCCAGGGCACCAAGGGCTACGTCCGGATCGGCGAGATCAAAGACTACGACGGCAAGCTGCTCTGGAAGTTCGAGGGGCCCAACCCCAACCCCTACCAGGTGGAGCACGACGAACTCCACGACGCGATCCGCAACGACAAGCCACTCAACAACGCTTACTACGGCGTGACGGCCAGTTTCGCGGCCGCCCTCGGCCGGCTGGCCACCTACTCGGGCAAGCAGCAGGACTATGCCAAGGCCCTGGCCATGGACTATCGCCTGATGCCCGAGAACCTCTCCTGGGATGCGACGCCCCCGGTCGTGCCCGACAAGGACGGCAAGTACGCCCTGCCCATGCCGGCCTCGTTCAAGGTCGTGGACGTGACGAAGCTCGGCCAGTCATGATTGTCGGGGTGCCGCGGGAGACCAAGCGGGACGAATACCGCGTCGGCCTCCTGCCGGTCGGCGCCGAGGAACTCGTCCGGGCGGGCCACGAAGTGGTCGTGGAGCGGTCGGCTGGGGCCGGCTCGGGCCTGCCCGACGAGGCCTACGCCGCCTGCGGGGCCACGCTCGTCGGCTCGGCGGCCGAGGTCTTCGGCCGGGCGGAGCTCGTGGTGAAGGTCAAGGAGCCGCAGCCGCCGGAACTGGCCCTGATCCGGGCCGGCCAGACGGTGTTCACCTACTTCCACTTCGCCGCCTCCCGGCCGCTGACCGAGGGCTTCCTGGCCACCGGAGCGACGGCCGTGGCCTACGAGACGCTCCGCGACGCGGCCGGCCGGCTGCCGCTCTTGATCCCGATGAGCGAGGTGGCCGGCCGGATGAGCATCCAGGAAGGGGCCAAGTATCTCGAGCGGCCGCAGATGGGCCGCGGCATCCTGCTCGGCGGAGTGCCGGGCGTGGCCCCGGCCAACGTGCTCGTGCTCGGGGCGGGCACGGTGGGAGCCAACGCCGCCAAGGTGGCGGCCGGGTTCGGGGCCAACATCGCGCTTCTGGACACGAACCTCGAGCGGCTCCGCTACCTCGACGACGTCACGCCCCCCAACATCGACTGCCTCTACTCCGACCGGCACGCGATCCGGGAGCGGCTCGGCTGGGCCGACCTCGTGATCGGCAGCGTGTTGATTCCCGGGGCCCGGGCCCCGCATCTGGTCGAGCGGGAGGATCTCGCCCTGATGAAG
>CAYRNG010000278.1:0-17549 GCA_964425395.1 uncultured Candidatus Kuenenia sp.
TTGCCCGTGCTATCTCGACGGCGTTGGAAACTGGCTATCCGCCCGGCGGGGCATCCATGCCCCCGGCGGGCTTCGCGGCCCTCCGGCCGCCGGCCGCACCTCCGGGCGGCCGTGCTTTGCGCGTCCTGTATGCCCGGGCCGCCGGCACGGGCTATTCGGCTGCGGCGCGGGCTGGTAGTGCCAGATCGTCCGTCACGGCGTGACGGACCTACGAGGCGTGACTTGCCTGGGGCGGGGCGGGGGGCGAATACTTCCTCGCTCCTGACTCCGCGCCGCATGGATTGCCGCTCCCCCGAGGGCCGCCCCCCATGCGCTCCGCCACCGCCCCGGCCGTCGCGGCCAACCTGGCCGACTACGACCTGGCCTGCCGGGAGTTTTCCTGGCAGGCCGCCCGCAGTTGGCTCGACGGCCTGCCCGAGGGCCGAGGCCTCAACATCGCCCACGAGGCGGTCGATCGCCACGCGGCCGGGCCCCGCCACCGGCATGTGGCCCTCCGCTGCCTGTCGGCGATCGGCCTCCGCCGCGAGATCAGCTACGGCGAGCTCGCCGCCGCCACAAACCGATTCGCCAATGCCCTGACCGGCCTGGGGGTGATGCCCGGCGACCGGGTGTTCGTGCTCACCGGACGGATTCTCGAACTCGTGGTGGCGGCCCTCGGCACGCTCAAGGCCCGGGCCATCTTCGCCCCCCTGTTCGCCGCCTTCGGACCCGAGCCGATCCTGGCCCGGGCCGCGATCGGCGAGCCGCGGGTGCTCGTCACCACGCAGTCGCTCTACCGCCGGCGGATCGCCCGGATCCGCGCCAAACTGACCTCCGTCGAGCAGGTGATCGTCGTGCCCGATGAGCCGGCCCCGCTGCCCGAGGGCGTGCTCGACTGGCACGAGCTCCTGGCCCACGCGGCCCCCGACTTCCAGATCCCCCCCACGCTCCCTGACGATCCCGCCCTGCTCCACTTCACGAGCGGCACCACCGGCACCCCCAAGGGCGCCCTCCACGTCCACGACGCGATCCTCGCCCACCATGCCACCGGCCGGCTGGCCCTCGACCTCCACGACGATGACGTCTTCTGGTGCACGGCCGATCCCGGCTGGGTGACCGGCACGAGCTACGGGATCCTGGCGCCCCTGTCGTGCGGGATCACGAGCGTCATCGACGAGGGGGAGTTCGACGCCCGCCGCTGGTGCCGCCTGCTCCAGGACGAGCGGGTGAGCGTCTGGTACACGGCGCCCACCGCGATCCGGATGATGATGCGGCACGGGGCGGCGCTGGCCCGGGAGTTCGACACTTCGAGCCTGCGGTTCGCCGCCAGCGTGGGGGAGCCGCTCAACCCGGAGGCGGTGGTCTGGGGGATCGAGGCCTTCGGAATGCCGTTTCACGACAACTGGTGGCAGACCGAGACCGGCGGAATCATGATCGCCAACGTGCCGGCCCTGGAGGTCCATCCCGGCTCGATGGGTCGGCCGCTGCCGGGCGTCGAGGCGGCGATCGTGGAGCGGACGGCCGACGGGGGCGTGCGGGTGATCGAGGAGCCCGACACTCAGGGGGAGATCGCCCTGGCCACGGGCTGGCCGAGCATGTTTCGGGCCTACTGGGGGGAGCCCGACCGCTACGCCGACTGCTTCGCGGGCGGCTGGTACCTGACCGGCGACCTCGCCCGCCGTGACGCCGAGGGCTACTTCTGGTTCGTGGGCCGGGGCGACGACGTGATCAAGACCTCGGGGCATCTGGTGGGGCCGTTCGAGGTCGAGAGCGTGCTCCTCGAGCATCCGGCCGTCGCCGAGGCGGGTGTGATCGGCAAGCCCGACCCCGAGGCGGGCGAGATCATCAAGGCCTTCGTGGCCTTGAAGGACTTCGGCCGGGATCCGGGCCGGCGGCTGACCGGGCAAGCCTGCGGCCCCGACGACGAGCTCTGCCGCGACCTGCTCGGCTTTGCCCGCCAGCGGCTCGGCGCCGCCGTGGCCCCCAAGGAAATCGAGTTTGTCGCCTCGCTGCCGCGGACCCGGAGCGGCAAGATCATGCGGCGGCTGCTCAAGGCCCGCGAGCTCGGCCTGCCGGAGGGCGACCTCTCCACGCTGGAGCCGTTTCCCTCATGAACCCCGCCGAGCCCGCCCCGTCCCCGGCGGCTGGCCCGGGCTCCGGGCCGCCGCCTCCCCTGGCAGCCACCCATGCGCGACGGCTCCTGGCCGACATGCTGCTCGTGCGGCGGTTCGAGGAGCGGGCGGCCGAGTGCTACATGGCCGGGAAGATCCGCGGCTTTCTCCACCTGGCGATCGGCGAGGAGGCCACGATCGCCGGCTGCCTGGCGGCCCTCGAGCCGGAAGACCGGGTCGTGTCGGCCTACCGCGAGCATGCCCACGCCCTCTTGCGGGGCATCCCCGCGGCCGCCGTGATGGCCGAGATGTTCGGCCGCACCGGGGGCTCGAGCCGGGGCCGGGGCGGCTCGATGCACATCTTCGACGCCGAGCGGCGGTTCTACGGCGGCTACGCGATCGTGGGGGGCGGGATGCCGCTGGCCGTGGGGCTGGCGCTTGCCGACCGGCTCGAGGCCCGGCCGCACGTGACGGCCTGCTTCTTCGGCGACGGGGCCGTGGCCGAGGGGGCGTTTCACGAGTGCCTGAACCTGGCCGCCCTCTGGAGGCTGCCGGTGCTGTTCGTCTGCGAGAACAATCTTTACGCGATGGGCACGGCCCTCGAGCGGCACCAGGCGGAGCCCTGGATTTACCGCAAGGCGGCGGCCTATCGCGTCGAGGGGATGCTCGTGGACGGGATGGATGTGCTCGCCGTCGAGGCCGCGGCCCGGCTGGCAGCCGAGCTCGTCCGCGGCACGGGGATGCCGGTCTTGCTCGAGGCCCGCACCTACCGGTTCCGGGCCCACTCGATGTACGACGCCGAGCTCTACCGCTCCAAGGAGGAGGTGGCCCGCTGGAAGGCCCGCGACCCGCTGGTCACCTTCCCCCGCTGGCTCCTCGAGCAGGGCTTGCTCGACGAGGCGGGCCACCGCGAGCTGGAAGCCGAGGCTGCCACGGCTGTCGAGGCGGCCGTGGCCGCGGCGGAGGCCTCGCCTCCGGAGCCGGCGGCCGACCTGTTTCGCGACCTGTTCGAAGACTTGCCGGCCGAGCCGCCGCTGCCCGCTGGGGGGGAGCCGGCGGAGGAGGCCCAGGCGTGACCTACCGCGAGGCCATCCGCGCGGCCCTCCGAGAGGCGCTCGCTTCCGACCCCCGCGTGTTCCTGATGGGGGAAGACGTGGGCCGCTACGGCGGGGCCTACGCCTGCAGCCGCGGCCTGCTCGAGGAGTTCGGCTCCGAGCGGGTGCGGGACGCGCCTCTCTCGGAGAACGCCTTCGTGGGGGCGGGCATCGGGGCGGCCGTGGCCGGGATGCGGCCGATCGTCGAGATCATGACGATCAACTTCGCGCTTCTGGCCCTCGATCAGATCGTCAACCACGCGGCCCTCCTCCGGCACATGTCGGCCGGGCAGCTCTCGGTGCCGCTCGTGATCCGGATGGCGACCGGGGCCGGCCGGCAGCTGGCCGCGCAGCATTCGCACAGCCTGGAGGTCTGGTTTGCCCACGTGCCGGGGCTCAAGCTGCTCGCCCCCGCGACTGTCAGCGACGCCCGCTTCATGCTGGCCGCGGCCCTGGCCGATCCCGACCCGGTGATCATCTGCGAGCACGCCCTGCTCTACCCCCGCGAGGAGGAGCTCATCGAGCCGGCCAATGGCTTCACCCCCTGGGATGCGGCCGTCCGCCGCCAGGGCGATGCGATCACGCTCGTGACTTCGAGCGGCTCGCTGCCCAAGTGCCTGGCCGCCGCGGAGGTACTCGCGGCCGAGGGAATCGAGGCGGCGGTGATCGATCTGAGGTGCCTGCGGCCGCTCGATCTCAATACGGTCTCTGGCTCGCTCGAGAAGACCCGCCGGCTCGTGATCGTGGACGAGGGCTGGCAGACCTGCGGCCTGGCCGCCGAGATCGCCGCGGCCATCGGCGAGCGGATGTTCTTCGAGCTGGCCGCCCCGCCGGTGCGGGTCTGCACCGCGGAGGTGCCGATCCCCTACGCCCGGCAACTCGAAGACGCGGCCCTGCCGAGCGTCGAGCGGATCGTGGCGGCGGCCCGCGGGCTGGCCCCGCCCCAGGCAGCCGAGCAGGCCGAGCCGCCCCAGCCGGCAGCCGAAGAGCCAGCCCACGAGGCCGCCCCGTGAGCGAGTTTCGGATGCCATCGCTGGGGGCCGATATGGAGGCGGGCACGCTCGTCGCCTGGCACAAGGCGGCCGGCGACACGCTCGAGCGGGGCGACACGCTCGCGGCCGTGGACACCGACAAGGGGGTGATCGACGTCGAGATCTTCCGGGCGGGCGTGCTCGAGGAGATCCTCGTGGCTCCCGGCACGCGGGTGCCGGTGGGCACGCCGCTGGCGAGGATTCGGGAGCCCGGCGAGCCGCCCCGTGAGCCCGAGGTTGGGGCAGATTTGCAATCTGCCCAAACCACTCCCCATCCTCCCCGAGAGCCAAGCTTGCAGCCTGCCAAACTCGCTCCCCAACTTGCGGCCCCCTCCTCCCTCGCCGACCGGATGCGCCGCTCGATCGCCGCCGCCATGACCCGCTCGAAGCGGGAAATCCCCCACTACTATCTCTGGACGACGATCGACTTGGCCGCCGCCACGGAGTGGCTGGCAAGCGTCAACGCCGAGCGGCCGATCGAGCGGCGGCTCCTGCCGGGGGTGCTCCTGCTCAAGGCCACGGCGGTGGCCCTCGAAGAGTTTCCCGAGTTCTCGGCAGTCTGGGAGGAGGACCGGCTCGCGATCCGGCGGCCAGCCCACGTGGGCGTGGCGATCTCGCTACGGGGGGGCGGGCTGGTCGTGCTCGCCCTTCACGACACGGCGGCCCGGCCGCTCGACGACCTGATGGACGGCCTCCGCGACCTCACGGCCCGGGTACGGTCGGCCGGCCAGGATGGCGATCATGGCGACAGAGCCGGGCTCGCCGGCCGGATGCGAAGCTCGGAGCTTGCCGACACCACGATCACCGTCACGAGCCTGGGCGACCGGGGCGTCGAGGGGGTGCTGGGCGTGATCTATCCGCCGCAGGTGGCACTCGTGGGCTTCGGCCGGATTGGCGAGCGGCCCTGCGTCGTGAAGGGAGCGGTCGTGGCCCGGCCCGCGGTCACGGCCTCGCTCTCCGCCGACCACCGGGCCAGCGACGGCCACCGGGGGGGCTTGTTCCTGGCCGCGATCGATCGGCTCGTGCAGGAGCCCGAGAGGCTGTAAACACCATGTCGTCACAGCGTCAAACGGCACCCATCCCGGCGGTACCGGTCTCAGCGGCACCGGTCTCGGCCGCCCGCGTCCGCGAAGCGGTCTCAAAGGTGCTGGCCGGCATCGCCCCGGAGGCCGATCTCGCAGGACTGCCCCCCGCGGCCAACCTCCGCCGCGAGCTCGATCTCGACAGCGTCGACTTCCAGCGGTTCCTGGCCGGCCTGGCCCGTGAACTGGGCCGCGACATCCCCGACCGCGAAGCCGGCGGCCTCACGACCCTGGCCGCTTGCGAGGCGTTCTTCAGCGGCTCATGACGGGGGCTGGCAGGGCATCGCCAACTGGCCGGCGGGATAAACCCCCGCCGCTACGTAGCCGCGGGTTTATTACCCGCGGACAGCACCGGCGTTGCCAGCCGAAACCGGCCGCACTCGAAACGCGTCGCTAACTGGCCGGCGGGATAAAATCCCGCCGCTACGTGGGCGGCCGTTTCGGCCGATCGCAGTTGCCCGCCGGCTGCCGCTCGATCTCGAACTTCAGAAAGTGCGTCGCGCAGCTGATGCAGGGATCGTAGTTGCGGATCAGATGCTCGCAGCGGTGGCGGACCTCGTCGTCGCCGCGGTCGAGCAATCCCGGCAGCATGTCGCGAAGGTCGGCCTCGACCTGGCCCTGATTCTGTGACGTCGGCGGTACGATCACCGCCGCCTTCACAAACCCGTCCCCGCCCAGCTCGTAGCGGTGGTAGAGGATCCCCCGGGGGGCCTCCGTGGCATGGCAGCCGACGCCGTCGCGGGGCTGCCACTCGACCCGGCAGGGGGCGATCGGTCGGTCGGCCAGCTCCCGGGCCAGCCGGATCGCCTCCTCGCAGGCCGCTACGATCTCGATCGCCCGGGCCACGATGCTTCGGAAGGAGTTGGTGATCGGCAGCTCCAGGCCGCAGGCCTCGGCGGCCGCCCGGGCGCGGGGAGGAAGCTGGTCGAAGCAGAGGTTGACCCGGGCGACGGGACCGCAGAGGTAGGGCGTTTCCTCAGGCAGCATCACGCTCTGCAGGGCCGTGCTCCAGGGCACCTGCCGCTCCTGGAAGTATCGCTCGTAGTCGGCCACGTCGATGTCGAGGCCGCCGGAGGAGACCACTCGGCCGTGGTTCATCGGGTATTCGGTGGCGGCCCTCAGACAGACGCACTCGTAGTCGCGGGTGAAGTCGGGAAACTCGAATCGGCTCGTCTCCATCACGACCGCCTCGGCCGCCGCCAGCCCCCACTCGAGCTCGGGCACGAGGCCGCGGATCGCCGCCGGATCGGGGGCCTTGTAGAAGCCCCCCACGGCCACGTTGATCGGGTGCACCGCCCGGCCCCCCACCACTTCCATGATCCGGTTGCCGAGGGCCTTGAGCCTGAGACCCCGCTCGACGAGCTCGGGGGCCACCGTGGCGAGCGAGAGGCCGCTCTCGTGGCCCAGGAAGTCGGGGGCGTGCAGGAGGTGAATGTGGAGCGCGTGGCTCTGGATCCACTCGCCGCAGTAGAGCAGCCGGCGGAGGGCCTCGATCGCCGGCGTCGTCGTGATGCCGAGGGCCTTTTCAGCCGCCTGGCAGGCGCTCATCTGGTAGGCCACCGGACAGATCCCGCAGATCCGGGCCACGAGGTCTGGCAGCTCGCGGATCGCCCGCCCCTGGACGAGCTTCTCGAAGAACCGGGGCGGCTCGTAGATCGAGAACTCCGCGATCTCGACCCGGTTCCCCGCCACCCGGACCTTGAGCGCGCCCTCCCCCTCGACCCGCGCCAGGGCGTTGACGGTGATTTTCCGAATCCCGGGATCACTCATCAGACGCTGCCCTCCAGGCGGTCGCTCGCAGTGCGAAACTCGGGGGCGTAGCCGTTGAACGAGCGGACCAAGCGGGTCAGCTCGCCGCGGGACGTGCCGCGGGCCTCGTAGAAGCCGGTCAGGCTCACGAGGTTCACCGCCTCGGCCGGCCCGTAGCAGCCGAAGCACTCGCGGTCGTGGGCCGGGCAGATCGCCCCGCAACCGGCCTGCGTCACCGGCCCCAGGCAGGGGATGCCCTTGGCCACCGCCACGCAGACCGTGCCCCGGGCCTTGCACTCCATGCACACCGAATATCCCGGCACCCGCGGCCGGCGGCCGAGCACGACCGCCGTGACGAGCTCCACCAGCTGCCCGGTGTCGATCGGGCAGCCCCGGAGCTCGAAATCAACCGGCACGTGGTCGGCGATCGCGGTGCTCGTGGCGAGGGTGGTGATGTATTCGGGGGAGGCGTAGACGGCCCCCAGGAAGTCGTCGATCTTCCCCCAGTTCCGCAGGGCCTGGATGCCGCCGGCGGTGGCGCAGGCCCCGATCGTGACAAGATAGCGGCACTGGCGACGGATCTCCTTGATCCGTTCGACATCGTGGGCCGTCGAGATCGAGCCCTCCACGAGCCCCACGTCGTAGGGCCCGGGCACGACCGCCGAGCTGGCCTCGAGGAAGTGGTCGATCCGGACCCGGTCGGCGATCTCGAGGAGCTTGCCCTGGGCGTCGAGCAGCTGCAGCTGGCAGCCGTCGCAGGAAGCAAACTTGAAGACCGCCAGGCTGGGCTTCGCGGAAGGAGTGCTCATGGCCGGTTCGCCTGGGATGCAGGGCCGCGGGGAACGTCCGCTCCAGAATCATACGGGTGAAGGAGGGCCCGGGGCACGCCGATTCTTTCCACCCCCACCGCGGCCAGCCAGACCGCAGCGCCGGGCTTGTCGAAACCCGCTTTACGGGCGAAGGATAGCCCGGCGGATGACGTCCGCACCCTTTTTCCGTTCACCGGGTGGTTCGGAATCAGTCGGATCTCGCCGCTGCCGCTGGGGTGCTCCGGGTGAAAGTTCCCCCACCCAGGCCATCGGGGCGAAGTTGGTCGAGTCGCGGCGGATCATTCGAGCGACTGACGATACTCATCGCAGCGGCGCCGCATCCGGGACAGCGTTTCGGCCTGCGCGGGGTCTGAGGCCAGGTTGCAGGTTTCACGCCCGTCATGGCGAAGGTCGAAGAGCTGCTCGTAAGGCGGGCCAAAGCCTGGATAGCGGATGTACTTCCAGTCATCCTCACGAACACCCTCGGACGCGACGATCGGCCGCTCGGCGATTTCCGTACCGAACACATGTTCGTAATACCAATCGGTCCGCCAGGGGACTTCGGTGTCCCCTCGAACCAGGGGCGTCAGGTCCCGGCCCTGCATAGCTTCTGGAATGGCCACGCCCGCCAACGCCAGAATGGTGGGAGCGATGTCGATATTAAGTGCGGCTTTGCTGCACCGCCTGCCTCGCAGATCGGGGGGAAGTCGGGGGTCGAAGATGATGAGCGGCACTCGTATCGACTCCTCGTACATCAACCATTTGCCTTTCAGGCCGTGGTCGCCGAGCATGAAGCCGTGGTCTGAGGAGAAAATGACCACGGTCTCGTCGAGCATTCCTTCGTCTTCGAGCGCCTTCATGATGCGCCCCACGACCAGATCAGCGCGGCTGACGAGCCGATAGAAGGGCCGCACATCCTGCTGGTAGGCCTCAGGGCTGGAAAACCACTTCGCAGCACTACTTCCGCTTACGGATGCACGAATCGGCTCGGGTTGCGCGGCGAAATCTTCCGGAGTACACGTTGGGGGCGGCGGAATGTGGCGGTTCTCGTAGGCGTCGGGAACGTCAGGATCGAAGAAATCTCGCGGGCCATGAGGCTCCTTGAGCGCTACCGTCAGGCAGAATGGGCGATCCGCCGGCTGTGACTGAATGAAGCCGATGGCCTGCCCCTCCAGAACCGTCGTCAGGTACTGCTGCTGACCGGCGACGACCAGGCGATACGACACGTCCTGAGAGAAGCCCAGCCAGTAGTCGAACCGGTCGGCAGGCAGCGCCAGATGGCTCGTTTCCGGCCCGGCTGATCCGACGGCAAACTTGCCCAGATAACCCGTCCGATATCCCGCCGCACGCAGCAGGGCCGGGAATGTCTCATCGAAGGCCGAGTCAGACAAGGGCACGTCGAAGTCTCGAATGCCGTGCCGTCGCATGTGTTGCCCTGTCAGAAGGGACACCCGGCTCGAGCAGCAGACTGCCGTCGTTACGAACGCGTTGGAAAAGAGCACGCCTTTCGCTGCCAAACGATCCAGATTGGGAGTCTGGATGTAAGCGTTTCCCATGCAGCCCATGCACCCCTGAGGCTGGTCATCCGTGAGGATCAGCACGATGTTCGGGCGTCGCTCATCCGCCGCACGGGCCTCGCCGCAGAGCAGGGCCACGGGGGCCCAGCCCAGCATCAAGCCGATCCGTGCCCAGTTGCTCCAGCGAACGCCCTCGAAGAACATGCTGCGTGTCTCCGACCAACTGCCGTATGTTCGCTTCCGGTAGCTTCCACAAACCGCATACCACGCGGCCCCGGGCGAAAAGAGCAAAGACACCGGAGATTAAATCGCTCCTGGCCACGGCTCCAAGACCAGATGAACCGCCGCCACCCCGTCAGCCCCCGGATGGAGACACACATCGGCACAATCAGAGACGGGACTGAATTTTCAAGAGGAAAAAGGTGTTTGCCGCCCAAACCGGAAAGGCTGCAAAAAAAGGTGCCAGCCACCAAATCCCGAGAAGCTGGGCAACTATGTTGCCGCAATTACCCAGATTTGGTGGCTGGCACCTTTTTCCTTTTTCATCATTCCAGCCTACATCTGCCGCACGGCGAGCAGGTCGGCGATCCGGGCATAGGGAAAGACCGGGCCGTCCTGGCAGACGAAGTGAGGCCCGAACTGGCAGAGGCCGCAGTGCCGTACGGCACAAGCCATGTTCCGCTCGAGCGACACGAACACATTCCCCGCCCCGATCCCGATCGCCGCCGCCGCCCGGGCCACGGCCGTCATCATTGGGTCGGGGCCGCAGCAGAGCACGGCCGCCTGGGCCGGGTCGATGGCCAGATCGGCGAATAGCTCCGTGACGAGCCCCACCCGGCCGCTCCAGCCAGCGTCCCCTTCGTCCACCGTAGGCACCACGTCGATCCCGGCGGCCCGCCAGGCCGGATACTCGCCCCGGAAGAAGAGCCCCGCCGGGGTCTTGGCCCCGTGCAGGACCGAGACGCTCGCGTAGCGGTCGCGATGGCGGGCGAACTCCTCAATCGCCGTCCGCTGCGAGGCCAGCCCCAGGCCGCCGCCAACCACCACCACGTGCCGGCCGGCGAGCTCGGCCACCGGCCAGGGCCGGCCGAAGGGGCCGCGGAGCAGCACCTCGTCGCCCACGGCGAGCCGGGCCAGGGCCGCGGTGACGTTGCCCACGGCCCGCACCGTGTGGGCGAGCACCGCGGGCGTGGCCGCGTCGGACGAAATCGAGATCACCGCCTCGCCGATCCCCGGCAGGTAGAGCATGTTGAACTGCCCGGCGGCGAACCGGTAGCCGGCCCGCACCTCGGCATCGCGAAACTCGAGATCGTAGGTCTGCACCCCGGGCACCTCGGGCCTGATCCGCCGGATCCGGGCCGGATGCGACCGCCAGGGATCGGCGGCCGGGGGACACGGCACGACCGCAGCCGCCGGCCTCATGGGCTTGCCTCCGCAGACGGCTTGGCCCCGGCCGTGGCCCGGATCGCCGCCACCTCCTCGGTGATGTCGATCCCCACCGGGCACCAGGTGATGCACCGCCCGCAGCCGGTGCAGCCGGAGGTGCCGAACTGGTCGATCCAGCCGGCCAGCTTGTGGGTCAGCCACTGGCGGTAGCGGGAGGCCGTCGAGCTGCGGACGCTGTGGCCGTGGATCCGGGCATGATCGAGCGCGAAGCAGCTCGCCCACTGCCGCTCCCGCTCCACCTGGTCGCCGGAGAGGTCGGCCACCTCCGTGACGCTCGCGCAGAAGCAGGTCGGGCAGACGAGCGTGCAGTTGGTGCACGACAGGCAGCGGTCGGCCACCTCGTTCCAGCGGGGGTGCTCGAGGTTGTCGAACAGGAGGTCGCGGATCCCTTCGGTGTCGAGGCTGCGGGGCGGAGGCTGCCCCGGCTCAAGGCTCCGGGCGTGCATCCGCCGGGCCAGGTCGGCAGGCACCTGCCGGGCGGCGTCGGCCTCGGCGGCCGTGCAGGCCGCAAGCGACTCGCCGAAGGCCGCCAGGATTTCGGCCCCCCGCGGCGAGCCCACCTCACAGGCAACCCGGCTCGGGCCGGCGGCCGGCCCGCCACCGTCATCCGCGGTGGTGGCGGCGTGCTCGGTGAGGGCCAGGTCGAAGGAGTGGGTGGCGGCCGGCCCGCATCCCATCGAGTGGCAGAAGCAGGTGGCCACGGCGCGGCGACAGTTGACCGCCACGACGAACAGCTTCTCCCGGCGGGCCGCGTATGCCGGATCGACGTGCTCGCCCCCCATGAAGACCCGATCCTGGACTCGGAGGGCCTCGAGGTCGCAGGCCCGCACGCCGATCACCGCGAGTGGGGGCCCGTCGGGGGCCACGTCTTCCTGACGCCAGGAGCCCTCCTCCCGCGTGAACCGGGCGATCGGCTCGCGGGCCGGAAACAGGAAGTTCTTCAGCGAGTGGGGGCCGACCACATGATCGAAGGTGCCGGCGGCGGGATCGTGCCGGAGCCGGTAGCTGCCGCCATCTTGCTCGTCGAGCCAGCCGGTCGGCAGGGCGGCGGCCGAGTCCAGGTCGCGGATCACGACCGCCCCGTCGGCCACCTGCGGCCCCACCACCCGATAGCCCGCCGCGGCGAGCGCCGCGATCAGCCGGTCAAGCCCGGCCGCCTCGAGCCACCACCAGGAGCCGGGTGAGAACTGGGGGATGGTCATGAAAGCCTCCGGTTTCCTGCGGAATACAACAGCAGTTTATCAGTTCATGACCACTGGATTTCAGCGCATCGATGGACTGCGCGGGGTTGCCCATGCCAATCGAGACGGCGTTGGAAACTGGCTACACGCCCGGCGGGGCATCCCTGCCCCCGGCGGGCTTCGCGGCCCTCCGGCCGCCGGCCGCACCTCCGGGCGGCCGTTTCATGTGCGGTTGGTGGGGTGGGGGGCGGGATGAGGGTCGGACCCACCGTCCCCGGGCTTGCGCCCGGGGTTTCTATGGGACGTGCGCGACGGTTCCTATCAGCTCCCGGCCCCGAGTGCCTCCAGCAGCTCGGCGAGCGAGACGGTCGCGAAGGCCGTCACGTAGTCGCTCATCGAGTAGGGGATCACCAGCCGGCCGGCGTGGGCGATCGCCCCGCAGGTGTAGACGACGTTGGGCACGTAACCCGCCCGCTCGTTCTCATCCGGCGAGAGGAGCGGCTCCCGCAGCCGGCCGATCACCCGGGCCGGATCGTCGAGATCGAGCAGCACGGCGCCGATCGCATACTTCCGCATCGGCCCCACGCCGTGGGTCAGCACCAGCCAGCCGGCCTCGGTCTCCAGCGGAGCGCCGCAGTTGCCGACCTGGACGAACTCCCACGACTCGGTCGGTTTCATGACCAGCCGCTTGGAGTGCCAGAAGTGGAGCATGTCGGATTCCATCAGGAAGATGTTTTCGCCGTCCTGCCGGGAGAGCATCACGTAGTTGCCCTGGATCCGGCGGGGAAAGAGGGCCATCCCCTTGCCGGCGATCTCCGGGCCGTTGAGCGTGCTCACCCGAAACCGCACGAAGTCGTCGGTCTCCACGAACTGCGGCAGCACCACGCTGCCGTCGAAGGCGGTGACGGTGCCGCAGTAGGTGACCCGGCCGTCGTCGTCGGTGAACCGCACGAAGCGGGCGTCTTCGATGCCGTTGGTCTCGGCGGGCGAGTAGGGGAAGATCACCCGTTCGGAGATGTCGGAGGCCGGGTCGCACTCGATCTCGTAGTTGGCCCGGGCCAGGGCCATGATCGCCCGCTCGGAGGGCTCCCACTCCCCCCGCCGGGTCCGCTCTCGGCGGGCCACCCGGGCCACCACCCGCCCCAGCTCGCCGAGCGTGAACCGCTCCTCGAGGCCGGCGAACACGAGGTTCACGAAGGCACCTGAAACCCCCAATTCGGCGAGCTTTCGCAAGAACAATTCCTTGTCGTAGAGCGCGCTGGCCACCACGGCCGGCGCGGTCACGAAGCCGGTGGGCGGGTCGAGCGTGATCCCGCCCGCCGCGTCCACGAGCCCCGACCGGAAGCCGACACTCGACACGTGCCCCTCCCCCACCGAGCGAAGGCTGAGGATGAACCGCCGGGCCCCCGCCGGCACGCCCCGCTGGTCGGGATGCCAGACGATCGAGGGATTGAAGAGGGCCGCGCTCTCGAGGGCGTATTCCTGGGTGAAGTAGGCCCCCACCAGCTGCCGCCGGCTCTCCCCGAGCGCGCGGTCGGTGAGCAGCAGGTGGCGAACCGCCTCAAAGCGGTCGAGGAAAAACGGCTGGAGCCGCTGGTGGCGGCCGTGGAATTCCGAGAGCACCGCGGCCAGGAGAATCTCCACCTCGGCGTCGGAGAGCTCCATCACCCGGGCCACGATCTTCATCGCCCGCTCGCGGCTGGGGGGCTCGAACGGCCGGTAGAGCACGCGGGCGTTGTTGGGCCGCAAGAGGATGCCCGTCCGCTCCACGGCGACCCGGCCACCGGCGGTCATGAGACGGCCGGCAGCGACGCAGCACCGGCCGGCAGCGGCCCGGCGGCCAGCAGCGGGCGGTGGCCCACGGCGCGCGACAGCTCCACCAGCGCCGTCAGGTGGGCGAGCGTCGATTCGGCCCCCTGGTTTTCGTTGACCCTGTCTTCGAGCAGGCCGTCGCGGCAGCCGCCGCGGGTGGCGTCGTAGACCCGCAGGCCGAGCTCGTTGGCACCGTGAAACCAGTCGAAGGCCCGCCAGGCGGTCTCGAGCCAGGTGTCGCTGCCGGAGAGCCGCCAGGCGGCGAGGGCCGCCGAGATCATGGCCTGGGGCTCGATCGGCTGCTGGTCGAAGGCCGCCGGCTCGCCCCCCCGGGGAAAGAATCCCCGGCAGCCGATCGGCCGAAAGGCCCCGCTCGGCGACCGCTGGATCTCGTCGAGCCAGCGAAGCATCGCCAGGCCGACGTGCCCCGCCGCGCCGTCGCCGGTGGCGGCCGCGAACACGAGCAGGGCCTCGCAGGGCCGGCCATTCTCGTAGGTGACCACGTCTTCCAGCCAGGGCCAGCCGGAGGCGGCGTTGACCTGCTGGAGGGCGAGCAGCCGGGTGGCCAGACCGTCGCGGATCGTGGCCGCGAACCGGTCGCCCCCGAACCGTTCCAGGTAGCGGTCGATGCCGATCACGGCCAGCGCCCAGGCCCGGGGGCTGGTGGTCTCGGAGGCCGCTCGGATGGCCGCCGGAAAACACTCCGCGGCCCAGCGGCGGAGGCCGACCCGCTGCGAGCGGCCCACGCAGGTGCCAAGCGCCACGATCGCCCGCCCCAGGCAGTCGTCGCTGCCCCGCTCGTCCTGCCAGCGGCGGTCGAAGCCCAGGAAGTTGCGAAACCGGCCGCTCCGCCGGTCGAAGGCGTGGCCGAGGAAGGCGGCGTAGGTGGCCAGCGCCCGGTTGAGCCAGGCGTCGGCCAGGCCCGCCTCCTCGAGGAGGACCGCCACGGTCAGGGCCCGGGCGTTGTCGTCGGTGCAGTAGCCCTCGTCGAGGTTGGGCACGTCGTAGACGGCGTGCTGGATGATGCCGGTCGAGTCGGTGAGCCGGCGAAGGTGGTCGAGGTTCACCGGGGGCAGGCGGCGGACCGCAGGCTCCGTGTCGCCGGCGACCTGGAGAGCTCCGCGGTGGCGGTGCCGACGGCCGGGCTGCCGCCGCGCGGCCCGGAAGGCATCGGCGTAGCGGAGAGCCACCTGGCTCCAGGTCATCTCCCGGCCGGCCTCCCAGGCCCGCCGGGCCATCCGCTCGCGACGGCGGTCGTCGCCCAACAGCCGGCAGGCCGCCGCGGCGATCGCGGCCGGATCGCGAAACGGCACGATCACGCCCCGCCCGTCGGCGAGCAGCTCGGCGGCGTGCCAGTAGGGAGTCGAAATCACGGGCTTCCCGCAGCCGAAGGCGTAGGCGAGGGTGCCGGAGGTGATCTGGTCTTCGTTCAGGTAGGGGGTGAGGTAGAGGTCGGCCGCCGCGAGGTAGTCGAGCAGCTCGGGCAGCTCGACGTAGCGGCCGAGAAACCGCACGCTTTCCGACACGCCCGCCTCGGCGGCCAGCCGCTCGAGCCGGTCGCGGTAGTCCTCCCCCTCCCGCCGCACGAGCTGCGGGTGGGTGGCCCCGAGCACGACATACAGGGCGTCGGGATGGGCGGCGAGGATGGCCGGCAGGGCGGCGAGGACGTGCTCGATCCCCTTGTTGGGAGCGAGGAGGCCGAAGGTGAGCAGGAGCTTGCCCGCCTCCAGGCCCAGCCGCCGCCGGCCGGCAGCCGGCTCCACCAGCGGCATGTCGGGAATCCCGTGGGGGATGACGTCGATCCGGGCGTCGTCGAGGCCGTAGCGGTCGAGGAGCAGCCGGCGGCCCCGCTCGGTCATCACGGCCACGCGGGCCGAGATCGCGAGCACTTCCTCGATCACCTCCCGCTCGTCCACCGAGGGCTCGGCGAGCACGGTGTGGAGCGTCGTGTGGACGGGCATCCGCAGGCCGCGGAGGAAGGCCAGCACATGCCCGCCGGCCGGGCCGCCGAAGATGCCGTATTCGTGCTGCAGCGAGACGACATCGACGTTGCAGAGGTTGAGATACTCAGCCGCCCGGCGGTAGGCCGGCAAATGGTCGTCGCGAAAGGCGAAGGCCACCTCGGGGGGCGGCGAGCCGGCCGGCTCGGCGTCGAGCACGGGCACCACCAGACACTCCGCCTCGGGCACCGTGGCGGCGACCGCGTCGCGGAGGTCGCGGGTGTAGGTGGCGATCCCGCAGCGGCGGGGGGGATAGGTGCCGACGAAGGCGATCCGACGGAGGGGGACGGGTGGCATGCAGGGCTCCGGCTGACGGGAGTAAGCCGGCCGTCCCGCGAGCCTGCGGACCGGAAGCGGCCGAAACGCGACCTCGTTCGGCCAATGCCTGCCGCCGTCGCTTGCCCCCGCCCGAAGATCTCGGGCGAATCCCTGCAAACGGAATGATACCAGGGCGGTCCAGTTTTACGCCCGGCAGCCGTCAGGGGACTGTCCCCGCTTCGGGGACTGTCCCCTTTCCTGGGAATCCACGGTCGCAGGAGTGGTTGCCCGTGCCAACTGGCTACACGGCGGCAATGCCGTCCATGCCCCCGGCGGGCTTCGCGGCCCTCCGGCCGCCGGCCGCACCTCCGGGCGGCCGTTTCATGCGCGTTCTACGATGTGGGGAGCGGGGCGAGGGTTTAACCCACCGTCCACGGGCTCGCGCCCGGGGTTTTTATTGCCGTCCACGGGCTCGCGCCCGGGAGCGTGGTGGGTTCCGCGGTGGCTCATAGAAACCCCTGGCGCAAGCCAGGGGACGGTGCGTCGAAGCGGAGAGAACGACCCACACCGAGAAAGTCCGGGTCGCGGGAGGGGTTGCCCGTGCTATCTCGACGGCGTTGGAAAGCGTCCGTAGGCAGGATGCCGAAAGGGGGACAGTCCCCGCGGCGGGGACAGTCCCCAAGCGAGCGTCCGGCGAGATGGCACGGGCAACCCCGACCCACGCAGGACACTGCCTCGCTTTCCCGAAAAAAACCTGGATTGACATATCGTCGTGTTCCGATATATTGATCTGTTGGCCGGGTCCGCCCGCCGCCGTCACCGTTTCCAGCCGTCTGTCCCCGGAGCCCCGCCATGAAGATCGAGCAGTACTACCTCGCCTGCCTCTCCCACGCCTCGTACATGATCACCGACGAAAAGACGAAGACGGCGGCGGTGGTCGATCCGCAGCGGGACATCGACCAATACCTGAAGGACGCAGCCGCCGGCGGCTACACGATCAAGCACGTCTTCCTGACCCACTTCCACGCCGACTTCATCGCCGGCCACATCGAGCTCCGCGACAAGGCCGGGGCCACGATCCGCCTGGGAGCCAAGGCCCAGGCCGAGTTCGAGTGCGTCCACATGAAAGACGGCGACTCGATCGAGTTTGGCGACGTGAAGATGGAGATCATGGAGACCCCGGGCCACACGCCCGAGGGGATCACGATCCTCGTCTACGATCTCGCCAAGAGCGGGTCGGAGCCGCTGGCTGCCCTCACCGGCGACACGCTTTTCATCGGCGACGTCGGCCGGCCCGATCTCTTGGCCAGCATCGGCGTGACCGCCGACGAGCTGGCCGACATGCTCTACGAGAGCGTCGCCAAGCTCCGGAAGCTCCCCGACGCCACGCTCGTCTACCCCGCCCACGGCGCCGGCAGCCTGTGCGGCAAGGCGCTCTCCAATGAGACGGTCTCGACGATCGGCGAGCAGAAGAAGTTCA
>CAYRNG010000279.1:0-2745 GCA_964425395.1 uncultured Candidatus Kuenenia sp.
GAGCCTGGCGAGCAGCTCCGAGAGCCGCAGGCTGCCCCCCTTGAGGGCGTCGATCAGCGACTGGTAGAGCGGGCCCTGGACGGTCGAGGTCACGACGCCCAGGTTCGCCTGGTAGGGGAGGGTGAGGTCGGGGCGGATCAGGCCGTAGTACAGGTCGTCCACCTCGCGGAGCCGGTCGGCCGCCGACGTGAGCGGCCGCGGGTCCTTGGCGTAGATGTCCCAGCGGAAGGCCGTGTTGGCGCAGAAATCCTTGTGGGCCTCGGCCACGAGCCGGTCGGTCGAGGTCCGAAACAGCTCCTGAAACTCCGGCTTCACGCACAAATCCCAGAAGTTGGTGAACACCGGCAGGCTGCCGGCAAACCGCAGCCCGGCCGACTGGAAGGCCTTGGCCACCTCGGCGAAGTAGAAGGTCGTCCAGTGCTCGTTGAGGTATTCGTGGGCCAGGTAGGAGATGTCTTGCTTGAGAAGGGCATCGACGTAGGCCGCCGCCCGGGGATTGTCTTCGAAATACTTGGCCTTCTTGTCGCGAATGAAGACCAGATAGGTGAGCGCGTCGCGGATCCGCTGCTTGCTGTCGCCGGTACGGAGGGCGGCGTATTGCTGGAGGATGCCCTTGATCGGCTGGAGGTGGGCCCAGCCCGGCATCGCGTTGTAGCTGACGAGGAACAGCCCCCCCGGGGCAAGCCGCTGCCCGGCGATGGCCAGCACGTCCTGCCGGACGCGGGGCGAGACCCAGCTCCAGACGCCGTGCATGGCGATGAAGTCGAACTGCCCCAGGTCGGCGGGCAAGCCGCCGAAGTCGGCCGTGATCACCCGCACGTTGGCCAGCTCCGCCGCGGCCACTTCCGTCTCGATCGCCGCGGTATGGCGGGGGGTGATGTCCACACCGACAAACTCACCGCCGGGATTGGCGGCCGCCAGCGTGGTCAGCGAGCGGCCCAGCCCGCAGCCCAGCTCCAGGTAGCGAAAGCCGTCCTTGACCGCCGGTGGCACGAGGCCGTTGAGGGCCGCCACCAGCCGCAGCGAGGCGGGCGTCATCTGGGGGTAGAAGCCCGGGATGTAGTCGATGTCGATGACGTAGCCGTCGGCCGAGTCCATTCCAGGGCTCCGAGGTGGGAACAGGCGGATCATGCCGCCTTTCGGAGGAATGGTACCGCTGGCCGTCTGCAGACCGCCAACCGGATCTTCATTCCCGGCTGGAACCGCAGCCAGCCCGAACTATCCTCGGATTGGCCTGGGCGGCCGGTTCGCCGCCCGGCCGATTCCCTCTCACTGGAGCCCGCCTGCCATGTCCGCGCCTCGCAGCTCGACCCAGTGGCCTGCCGGTGCCCGGCGGACCCGCCGCCTTGTCGCGGTCGTCGTCCTCGCTCTCCTGCGCGGCCTCCCGATCGCCGCCGCCGAGCCAGAGCCGATCCCCGCCGCGAAGGCCACGCCCCACGCGGATGCCGGTCGTGACCGCCGAACGGTCTACCGGTTGGATCCCGTCACCGAGACGCTCGAGGCCGTGCCGGCCGCCGCGTTTCGCCCCGGGCACGTCTACAACCGGTTCGATCCCGCCCTCGGCCGCTGGGTGTGGAGCAAGGCCGACGCTGCCGGCCGGCTTCGCTACGCGATGGGCGCGGGGTCGGTGCAGCCGGCGCGGATGTTCGATCTCCGCGGCACCGACGCCGAGCGGCAGCGGGCCCTGGAGAAGCGGTCTCCGGAGCTCGCCCGCCTGATGGCGATTCAGGGAGCCCGGCCGATGCTCACCCTCGACGCCGAGGACCGCTGGGGGCTTGGCCCCACGCCCTGCGTGTCGAGCGTGTTCGACACGGCCACCGGCCAACGCTGGGAGTGGCATGCCGACGAGCCGGCCCGAGTCGTGCACTCCGGGGGCCGCCGCTGGCAGGTTGTGGACGGGCGGTATCGGCCGGCCTATTGAGTTGTAGGCCCGGGCCGCCGGCACGGGCTTTTCGAGGCGGGGTTGGGTGGCGGGGCAGATAGTCTGTCACGGCGTGACAGACCTACACGGCTTGTAGGCCCGGGCCGCCGGCACGGGCTTTTCGAGGCGGCGGTGGGGGGCGGGGCAGGCCTACGAGCGTGCCAAACCTAGGCGTAGAAATCCCGCCCCGGGTCGGGGGCCAGGCCCTCGGGGGTCTCGTCGCTGGCGATGTCGAACCAGCCCTTCTGAAACTCGACCCGCGGCTGGGTCGTGGGGTTGGCCAAGGCCACGTTGCTCACCAGCGCGATCACCGCGTCGGCCAGGGCCACCTCCGGCTTGCAGCGGGGCTGGTTTTCGGGGGACGGATTGCGAATGCACCAGGCCCAGTGCTCCATCTCCTCGGTGTAGCCGCGGGAGGGAGGCCCGTCGCCGCCGCCGGCCGCCGCCGCCAGGGCCGGCCCGGCCCCGCTCTCGGTGGTGTCGAGGGTGGGGCTGCCGTCCTTGCCCGAGGCCACGGTCACGCGGGTGTCCTTCTCGGCCCCCTTGTAGAGCATCACCTCCTGCTCCTGCTCGAGCACGAGCGTGCCGGAGGTGCCCATCACCACCTCGCCATAGCCGCCAAAGCCGTTGCCGTTGATCGAGGAGTAGGTGACGACGATCTTCTTGTTGGGGTCGGCCACCTCGCCTGAGTCGTCGAAGTAGCCCGGGGCGGGATACTCGTACATGCAGTAGACGTGGTCGTCGATCTCCCGGTCGGCCGGGAAGATGCTCCGGTTGCCCACCGCGGTGACCGTCAGGGGCTGGATCTTCTTGCCCTTGCCGTG
>CAYRNG010000280.1:0-6157 GCA_964425395.1 uncultured Candidatus Kuenenia sp.
GGCCGGCGGGATGATAATCCCGCCGCTACGCGGGGCGGCGTCAACTGGCCGGCGGGATGATAATCCCGCCGCTACGCGGGGCGGCGTCAACTGGCCGGCGGGATGATAATCCCGCCGCTACGTGGGGCGGCGTCAACTGGCCGGCGGGTTGGAAACCCGCCGCTACAGGGAGCGTCAACTGGCCGACGTGATCTGGTGAGCGGCGGGATGCGTCGGGTATCCTCATGCTTTTCTCTCCCCGGGCAGGATGATCCCGCATGAACTTCGAAGCCCTCGCGGCCAACTGGCAGGCGGCCCTCACCGCCGCGGTCGTCGTGGGCACGCTCCTGGGGCTGCTCTTCATCCAGCGGGCCCCCGACATGATCATGCTCGGCGGCGTGGTCGCGTTGATGATCGCCGGCGTGCTGGCCCCGGCCGAGGCCCTCCGAGGAATGGCCAACGAGGGGATGATCGCCGTGGCGGCGCTGTTCGTGGTGGCGGCGGCCGTGGAGCGGACCGGCGCCCTGGCCGTGATCGTGGAGCGGGTCTTGGGCCGGCCCCGGTCGCTGGCCGCCGCCCAGGCCCGCACGATGGTCGGCCCCGGGATCCTCTCGGCCTTCATGAACAATACGCCGGTCGTGGCCCTGCTCGTGCCCGCGATCCGGGAATGGGCCAAGAAGAACCGGCTCAGCGTCTCGAAGCTGCTCATGCCGATGAACACGGCCGTCGTGCTGGGCGGCCTGTGCACGCTGATCGGCACGAGCACCAACGTGATCGTGGGGGGCCTGGTCAAGGACCGGCTCGCCGCGGGCATCGACCGCCCCTGGGGCGTGCTCGACCTCACCTGGGCCGGCCTCCCGGCCGCCTGGGGCCGCCGCGAGTTCACCGGCCCCTTGGGAATGTTCGACATCACCTGGCTGGGGCTGCCCCTCTTCGCCCTGGGGATCGCCTACGGCCTCACGGCCAGCCGGTTTTTGCTCAAGGACCGCCGGCCGCCAATGAGCAGGAGCGACGACCCCCGCCAGTATTCGCTCGAGATGGTGGTCGAGCCGGGCACCGGCCTGGTGGGGAAGACGATCGAGGCGGCCGGCCTCCGGCACCTCGACGGGCTGTTCCTGATGGAGATCGACCGGGGTGATCACGTGATCGCGGCGGTGGCGCCGGCCGAGCGGCTCCAGGCGGGAGACCGGCTGGTTTTCGTGGGGGTGATCGACTCGGTGGTCGAGCTCCAGAAGGTACGCGGCCTCAGGCCCGCCACCGATCAGGTCTTCAAGCTCGACGACCCACGGAGCGAACGGCAGCTGGTGGAGGCGGTGGTGTCGAGCACCTGCCCGCTGGTCGGCCGGACAATCCGCGAGGGCAACTTCCGCTCCACCTACGGGGCGGTCGTGATCGCGGTGGCCCGCGACGGCGAGCGGCTGCGGATGAAGATCGGCGACATCACCCTCGAGCCGGGCGACACGCTCCTCCTCGAGGCCGGCCCCGCCTTCCTCCAGCGGCAGCGGACCAGCCGCCACTTCTATCTGGTCAGCGAGATCTCCGGGGCCGCCCCGCCGCGGCACGACCGGGCCTGGATCGCCTGCACGGTGCTTGCCGGGATGGTGCTGGCGGTGGCCATGGACCTGCTGCCGATGGTGGCCGCCGCCCTGGGGGCCGCCGGGATGATGGTGGCCACTCGCTGCCTCTCCTCCACCGAGGCCCGCCGGGCGATCGAATGGGAGGCGCTGTTGTTGATCGCGGCCAGCTTCGGCCTGGCCCGGGCGATGCAGAACACCGGCCTGGCCGGCTCGATCGCCGAGGGGGCGATCGCGGCCGCCGGCAACAACCCGCTGTTCGTGCTGGCGGCGGTCTATGTGGTGGCGATGTTTGCCACCGAGCTGATGAGCAACAACGCCGCGGCCGTGCTCTCCTTCCCGATCGCCTGGCAGACCGCCGAGCAGCTGGGCGTGCACCCGCTGCCGTTCGTGATGGCGATCACGGTGGCGGCCAGCTGCGGCTTCGCCACGCCCCTGGGCTACCAGACCAACCTCATGATCTATGGCCCTGGCGGCTACAAGTTCACCGACTATCTCCGCTACGGCGGCCCCCTCAACCTGCTGGTGATGGCCGTCACGATCGTCCTGGCCCCCCTCCTCTGGCCCCTGGGCCGGTGAATTTTGCACCTGGCCGGGACGGGAGCGTACGCTTAAGGGTTGGCCGCCCCGCCCCACCCCCCGGCCGCATCCGGCATGAGCGAGATCCTGTTTCAGTACTACCCGGTCCGGCTCACGACCTGGTTCTACCTGGCGTCGCTGCTCTCGATCGCGCTATTCTTCAAGTTCAACCGGGTGTGGAGCGTCCGCAACCTCGACCTCGTGGGGCTGATCCTCTTGGCCCCGGGGCTCGTGGCCCTGGAGTATGTCGGGGAGACGGAGTCGGCCAAGATCGCCGCCCGGACCCTCGGCTTCGCCTGGATCTTCGCCGTCTCGGGGGCCTTCCTCTTGCGGATGCTGTTCGACTCGATGATGGTCCGCCGGCCGATGCTCGAGCCCAACCTGACCACCGGTGGGCTCGTCTTTCTGGGCGGGTCGCTGCTCGTCTTCCTGCTGGCCAACGTGATCAACACCAAGCCCCAGAAGCAGGATGTCGAGAGCGCCGCCGCCGCCGACCGGCTCCGGGCCCCGGCGGCCGAAGTGGACGTGGACCGGCTGGCCAAGCACGGCCCCGGCTACCCGCTCTTGTTCCTCCTGCCCTCGATCTCGACCCAGCGATTCTTCGCCACCGCCGCGGAGCCCGTGCCGGGCGAAGCCGCCCGGCGGGCCGTCCACGAGACCACGGCCCGCGTGATGGCGATCCTCTCCCAGCTGGCGATCGTGGCCGGGATGGTGTTCATCGGCTGGCGGCACTTCGAGAACGTCCGGCTGGGGATCGCGGCCGCGGTCCTCTACCTGCTGCTCCCCTACACCGCCTGGATGAACTCGAGCGTCGATCACGTGCTGCCCGGGGCGCTCGTGATCTGGGCCGTGGCGGCCTACCGCCGCCCGTTCCTGGCCGGGGCGCTCGTCGGGCTGGCGATCGGCACGATCTACTATCCGGTCTTCCTTTTGCCCCTGTGGTGCAGCTTCTATTGGGAGCGGGGCGTGCGGCGGTTCGCCCTGGGCGTGGCCGCGGCGCTGGTTGCCTTGGTGGTGGCCCTCTGGTTCACCTCGGCCGATATGGCCGTATTTCTGGGGCAGTTGCGGCAGATGTTTGGCTGGATCTTCCCCAACGAGGTGACGCTCGAAGGCTTCTGGGCCCTGCCCTCGAGCGACGGCGTCTTCCGGCTTCCCGTGCTGGCGGCCTTCATCGCGATGATGGCCACGCTGGCGATCTGGCCGGCTCCCAAGAACCTCGGCACGCTGATGAGCTGCACCGCGGCGGTCCTCCTCGGCGCCCAGTTCTGGAAGGCCCACAATGGCGGCCTGTTCATGGCCTGGTGGCTGCCGGTGCTGCTCTTGGTGGTGTTTCGCCCCAACCTCGAAAACCGCGTGGCCCTGCTCGTGCTCGACGCCGAATGGTTCCCGCGGCGGCGGGCCACGCCGGCCGCCAGCCGGGCCGCCTGAGGCCGGCTTTCCGCTGCCGCGCGGACCCCAGCAGGTCGCCTGGCCTTTGCATGCAGCCCAGCTTGCCAGCCGCAAGGAGGGCGGAGAGCCCCGGCCGGGCGTTGTGATGCCGGCCTGGCGAATTCACCGATATTACGCGGAGACGATTTGGATGGGTGCTACCGGCGATCCGGGCAGGTGGACGGCAACCGTGACGCACAAGGCTCCCCATACCCGAGTCGGACTGGCGGCGTGCGCGATCGCCGCCCTGTTGGTGGTGACGCCGACGGTCGCCCGTGGCCAAATCCAAGACACCGGGCTCTGGCTCGGCGGTTTTGCTCAGGGCCCCTTCCAGCGAACTGCCCTCGAAGACACCGACATGAGGTGGTGGTTCGATGGGAATATCAGATATTTCGGCGATGATTTCGAACTGTTTCAGACCGTCATCCGTCCGGGCATCGGCTACCAACTGGACGACGAGCAGTCGGTCTGGCTGGGATATGCGTGGATCGGCGAAGATATTCCCGATCTTCAGTTCCACGAGAACCGGATGTGGGAACAATGGCAGCTGACCCAAGACTGGGGAGATGTGAGGGCCCTGTTTCGCAGCCGCCTGGAGCAGCGCTGGGTTTCGCTCGGCACTCAGGCTGGATGGCGGTATCGCCAGATGGTTCGGTTCCAGAAACCGGTGGCGTCCAATCCGAACCTGCTCTGGGTCGCTTGGGACGAAGTCTTCTTCCACCTCAACGACACCGACTGGGGAGCCCGCACCGGCTACAACCAGAATCGGCTGTTCATCGGACTCGGCCGCATACCGCAGCGGTCGAGCCGAAGACGGGTGGAAATCGGGTATCTCTACCAGCAGATCAACGTCCCGGAAGATGGTGCCGACCTGAGCAATCACATTCTCTCGATCAACGTCTTCTACAGCCCGTGACGGTCAGCCGCGGCGGGGATCGAAGTCGGCCGGCAGCGACCGCTCGTTGACGAGCCAAGCCCGCCAGGCCGCGGCGTCCCACTCGAAGTTGACGCCGGTGAGTGCCACAAGCGCCTCGAGCACCCGCTCGTTGCGAACCGGCACGACCTTTTTCTGCGGGCCGCCCCCCATCGAGAGGCCGCCGGCGGACGGCGTGAAGGTGGCGCTTGTGGAACCTGCCGGGCTGCCGGGCTGCGTGACCACGAGGTGCCTGGTTTCGAGCGCGCCGATCAAGGGGCCGATCGCCGCCGGCAGCCCCAGCCTGCCCAGCGCCTCGGCGGCCCGGTTCACCTGGGCGTTGTCGGCGCTCGAGAGGGCCGAGACGAGCACCGGCACCGCCTGGTGCGGGCCGATCACGACGAGCCGCTCGCAGGCGGCGATCCGCGTCTCCCGGTCGGGATGATCGAGGGCCGTGGCGACGATCACCATCACGGCATCGGGGGTGCGGATCCGGCCCAGGGCCTCGATGTACCAGCGGCGAACCTGATAGACCGGCTCGGCCCGCACCGCCCCGGCCAGGGCCGCCACCGCGAAGGGATCGGAGATGCCGCGGATCTCCTCGGCGGCCCGGTCGGCCCCCGGCCCCCGGTCGAGCGCCCGCCGCAGCCGCTCGAGCCGGCCCACCCACTGCTTGCCGGCCAGCTTCGCTGCCTCGTCCCGCTCGATGAGCTCGATTTCCTGGGCGGTCCGCCACGAGCCCCGATAGCGGATGAAGCCCTGGGCGGCCATCCGCTCGGCGGGCGTCTCGGCCGGGGCCGCCGGCTCCTCGGCCCGGCCGCTCGCCCCGCCGGCGATCACCAGGGCAAGCAGCCACGCCAGCCGGCAGCCGGCCAATCGGTCGCAGTGGGAATGCCTCATGGATGGTGGCCCGGTGGAGGTGCTGGTCTGGATCAAGGCGGCGGATCGCGGGTCGTTCAGAGCGGCCGCCCGGCCTCCTCGAGAATACCCACATAGACCCCCAGCACGCGAAACACCAGGAGCACCACGAGGCCCGCCACGGCCACCCAGGCCGCCGCTCCCACGACCCCGACCGCCGCCGCATAGCCCCGCCGCGCGGCGGCAAGTTGCTCGGGCACGAGCCGGCCGAGCGACTCAGCGACCGTGCCCGAAAGCTCGCCCAGGCCGACGGCGTCGATCACTTCCGCCGGCAGCCGGCCGCTGGCGGCGAGGGCCTCTGCCAGCGTGTCGCCGAGGCGGAGCCGCTCCTCGATGTCGTGGGGATCGAGCGTCAGCCCCGGGGCCGCCTGTGAGGCGAGCGTGACGAGGCCGCCGGCATCGAGGCCGGCCCCGGCGGCAAGCGACGCCGCGCGGCACCAGCGGGCCGCCTCCCCCGCTCGGGCCGCCGGGCCGAGCAGCGGCAGCCGACTGAGCAGCCGCCGGACGACGCCGTGGGCCTGCCAGCTGCGGAAGAGCCGCGGAATCGCCAGGGCGGCCGTCAGGGCGAGGCCAGAGAGAATCAGGCAGTAGATCACCAGGCCGCGGAGCCCGGTGAGGCCGAGACCGAGCATGTCGAGCGGCCGGCCGTCGAGGCCCTCGAGCGAGCCGGAGATGAGAATCAAGAGGCCGATGACGCCCAGAGCCACAGCCAGCCGGAGGGCCGCGGGGACGACCGCTGCCACGAGCGACCGCCGGGCGGCCACCG
>CAYRNG010000281.1:0-7861 GCA_964425395.1 uncultured Candidatus Kuenenia sp.
GCGCCCGGGGTTTCTATTGGGTCCCCGGGCTCGCGCCCGGGGTTTCTATTGGGTCCCCGGGCTTGCGCCCGGGGGTTCTATGGACTCGCGCGACGCTCATAGAAACCCCTGGCGCGAGCCAGGGGACGGTGCGTTGGAGCGGAGAGAACGTCGTCCCCAGGGAATCCCGGTCGCGGGAGCGTTGCCCGTGCTATCTCGACGGCGTTGGAAACTGTCCGGAGGCAGGATGCCGAAGGGGGACAGTCCCCGCGGCGGGGACAGTCCCCGGGCGAGCGTCCGGCGAGATGGCACGGGCAACCCCGGCTTCTCCTCGAGCCTAGAACCCACGGAAATCGCGGACCACGCGCGAAAGCGGTATCATGTTGCTCAGCGTAGCCGAAGTGAATCCGATGCCTGACCAGCCCGCCACCGCCGACCCCGCCGCCATCGGGCCGCTCGAACTCGTCGAGTATCCCCATCCGGCCCTGCTCCGCCCCACCAAGCCGCTGGCCCGGCTCGACGATTGCATCCGGGCGGCTGTCGAGCAGATGTTCGAGATCATGTATGCCGCCCAGGGCATCGGCCTGGCCGCCAACCAGGTAGCCCTCCCCTACCGGCTGTTCGTGGTCAACTGCGCCGGCCAGCGGGGCGCCGGCGAGGAGCACGTGTTCATCAATCCCGTCTTGAGCCGGCCCCGGGGCACGGCAGTGCAGGAGGAGGGCTGCCTCAGCCTGCCGGGCGTGCGGATGGACGTGCGGCGGCCCGAGCGGATCGTGGTCGATGCCTGGTCTCTCGAGGGGGAGCCGATCCACCTCGATCTCGACGGCCTGCTCGCGCGGGTGGTGCAGCACGAGTTCGATCACCTCGAGGGGCGGCTGTTCACCGACCGGCTGCCCGAGGCGGCGGCCCTCGAGGTGCGGCGGTCGCTGGAAGGCTTTCGCGAGGTGTTCGCCGGCCGGCAGTCGCGGGGTGAACTGCCGGCCGAGGCGGCGCTGGTGGCCGAGCTCGACCGGCTGGAGGCGGCCCGGTGTCGGGCGTGAGGCCGCTCAAGCTGGTGGTGATGGGCACCGGGCCGTTCGCGGTGCCGTTGCTCGAGTCGCTCGTTGCCTCGCCGCACGAGGTGGTCGCGGTCGTGACCCGGCCCAGCCACGCGCCGCCGGGCCGCCGGCCGCCCCCCAATCCGGTCCGGGAGGCAGCCCTCGCCGCCGGCCTGCCGGTGCTCGACCCCGAGCGGATCAATGCCCCCGAGAGTATCGCCCTCCTCCGGGGCCTGGCCGCCGACCTCCTGGTCGTGTGCGACTACGGGCAGATCCTCTCGGCCGAGGCGCTGGCGGTCGCGCCGCTGGGCGGGCTCAACCTCCACGGCTCCCTGCTGCCGCGGCATCGCGGGGCGGCGCCGGTGCAGTGGGCGATCCTGGAGGGTGACCCGCTGACCGGCGTGAGCGTGATCGGGATGACGCCGGCCCTCGATGCCGGCCGGGTGATCACCGCCCGCGAGACGCCGATCGGCCAGCGGGAGACGGCCCCCGAGCTCGAGGCCCGGCTCGCCCGGATCGGCGGCCCGGCGGTGCTCGACGCCATCGAGCGGGTGCAGGCGGCGGTGGCGGCCGGCCTCGCGGCCGGCGAGGTGGGCATTCTCCAGGACGAGGCCCAGGCCACCCGGGCCCCGCGGCTGGCGAAGGCCGACGGCATCGTCGACTGGTCGCAGCCGGCCGGCAAAATCGAGCGGATGCGGCGGGCGGTCGAGCCCTGGCCGCGGGCGGCCACGTTCCACGAGCGGGGCGACGGCCAGCGGCAGCGGCTGGTGGTGGCGGAGGCCGACGTGGCGCCGGGCGAGGAGTTTCCCACCTCGGCCGCCGAGCCGGGCACGGTGCTGGCCGCCGAGACCGGCCCCGACTCGGGCCGGATCGTGGTGGCCTGCGGCGCAGGCACCGCCCTGGCGATCACGCGGCTCGTGCCCGAGGGGAAGCGGGCGATGTCGGCCGGCGAGTTTCTGCGGGGCAGTTCCCTCCGCCCGGGCCAGCGGCTGGGCCAAACGTAGCCGCGGGTTGACCCTGCGGGCAGGCAAAGCCTGTTTAACCCGTCGGACAGCGGGACGCTGCCAACTGGAAACGGTAGCACTGAAACCGCCTCGTCACCGGGCCGGCGGGATAGAATCCCGCCGCTACAAGGCGGCCGGTTTGGCTGATCGAGTTCTGCGGCGCGGTTGGCGAAACGTAGCGGCCGGTTTGGCTCACTCGGCCAGGTCGAAGACGGCGTAGTGGTCGTTGGCGTGCAGCCGCGGGAAGGGGAGCTGCTCGATCCCCGGCGTGGCCAGCGGCACGATCGCGAGATCGGCCCCATAGATCCGCGCCACCTCCCGCATCCGCTCTGCACCGAGGGAGGCGGTCGACCGCGTCATGCCCCGCAGCGAGCCGTCGGCGGAGAAACAGTCGGCGATCCGCCGCCGCCACTCGACGAGCGAGGCCGCATCTTGCGGGCTGTTTTTCCACGACACCACTTCGCGGCGGCCGGTCCGCCAGGTGAGGCTGGCGGCGCCGCGGGGCGTGAGCAGGCAGGCGTCGGCCGGGGCATGCTCCCGCACCCAGTCACAAACTTCGGCCCAGGCGGCGGCCTCCACCTTGGCGTCGGCCCGGGGCACGAGCCCGCGGCCCGGCAGGGGCCAGTGGGCCGACTCGCCCACGAGGTCGGCCGCCAGAAGGAGCGTGGCCACGAGCCGGACGGCCCACGGCGGAAGCGGCACGACCCGTCGCAGCGTCGCGTCGTCGGCCAAAGCGGCCGCCGCGAAGATCGCCAGGGCCAGGGGCACGGCCACGTCGCCGAGCCGAAACCAGTAGTAGCGCAAGATCCCGTGCACGGCCGCCGCCCCCCAGGGCTCGGCCGCCGAGATCACGAGGCCCACGAGCGAGATGGCAAGCGCCGCAAGCGTGAAGGCCGTGAGTCGGCCGCGGGCCGGCGTGAGGGGCACAAGCCGGGTGAGCAGCCACCAGGCGACCGCCGCCAACACGTGCCGAGCCACGAACCCGGTGGCAAACGACCGCACGAGCAGGTGGTGGGGGAGCCGCTCGGCCACGTAGATCCGGGCGGCCTCTGCCCGAATGGCCGGATCGACTCCGGCGTTCAAGAGCACGGCCGGCACGACGCCGGCCAGGGCGGCGGCCCCGCCCGCGGCCAGGAGCAGGCGGTCCATGAGCGACGGGCCGGCCGATGCCGGCCAGGGCGTCGTCGAGCGGACCGCCGCCGCGGCCAGCATGGCCCAGCCCCCCACGATCGGATGGAAGGCGGTCGCCCCGCCCAGCAGCAACCAGGCCGTCGCGAACCGCGACCGGACGAGTTCACCGAGGCCGCCGAACACAAGCGCCCAGGCAAACACCTTCGCCTCGCAGCCGCCGATCACCCACTCGCCGGCGGCGGTGGTCTGTCGCAGCGCGAGGGAGAAGACCGCCGCGGCCACGAGCAACGCCCACGTGCCGCGACCCGCATCCGGCAGACCGCCCGTCGGCCCCGCAGTGAGAAGCTGCGCCGCCAGGTGCCGAAAGCCCACGGCCAAGGCCAGCCAGCCGGCGATCCGGCCCAGCCAGGCGGCCGTTTCCAGCGGCAGCCCCGCGGCCAGCGGCCCGATCAGAAAATAGAACACGCCGTGGGCGTCGGGCGATTCCAGGAAGAAGTCGCCGGCTCCCCACCGCGGGTCGGCCGCACGGCGGGCCTTCGTGAGGTAGACCGCCTCATTGACGTCGGGCACGGGCCAGGCACCGGCCGCCGCGAAGATGGCGGCGATCGCCAGGATCTCGACCAGCGGCCTGAGCCGGCCGGCCCCCGCGACCGCTTCCGCCGCGGGGCCGCCGCCGCCGCTTTCGCCTCTGTTCGTCGGCACCTATAACGGCTCCTTTTCCGGCGGCCCGCTCCGGCGAGCCGCCGCCCAGAATACCCCCGAGGCATCCCGATGACCGCTCCGGCTTCCGCATCCTCCCCCGCCCCGGCCGGGCCGGCGACCGCGGCGGGCGGCGCCGCCCTCCGCGCCGCGGTCAAGCGGGAGATGCTCGGCATCGTGGGGGCTCCCTTCGCGCTGGCCGCCCGACTCGTCGAGGAGGCCGGCTTCGATGCGGTCTATCTGTCGGGCGCCGCCTTCTCGGCCGGCAGCCTGGGCGTGCCCGACATCGGCCTCTTCAGCCGCGACCAGCTCGTCGAGCAGACCCGGATCCTGGCCCGGGCGGTGACGATGCCGCTGGTCGTCGATGCCGATACCGGCTTCGGCGGCCCGCGGGAGGTGGAGGAGACGGTGCGACTGCTCGAGGAGGCGGGGGCGGCCGCGATCCAACTCGAGGATCAGCCCGGCAGTGCCGCCGGCGGCGGGAAGCGGTGCGGCCACCTGGGGGGCAAGCAGGTGGTTGAGCCGGCGGCGATGGCCGAGCGGCTGGCCGCCGCGGTGGCCGGCCGCCGCGATCCGGCCACGATCATCATCGGCCGCAGCGACGCCCGCGGCGTGGCCGGCTTCGACGACCTCCTGGCCCGGCTCCATGCCTACGCCGCGGCCGGGGCCGACTGGCTGTTTCCCGAGGCGCTCGCGTCCCGCGACGAGTTTGCCCGCGTGGGCCGGGAGTTTGCCGGCGGCCCGCCGCTGGTGGCCAACATGACTGAGTTTGGCACGAGCCCCCTGCTCTCGATTCCCGACCTGGCAGCCGCCGGCTTTTCGGCCGCGCTCTATCCGGTCACGCTCCTCCGGCTGGCGATGAAGGCGATGGAGGCCGGCCTGGCGGTGCTCGCCTCGGAGGGCTCGCAGGAGAGCCTGCTCGACTTGATGCAGTCGCGCGAGGAGCTCTACGAGATGCTGGGCTACGATCCGGCCGATCCCGAGCCCCACTTGGCCGGCCCGGCCGCCGCGCGGGAGAGCCGTCCATGACCGCCGCCGCTCCTGCTCCCGAGCCACCAGCCGAATTTGCCAAGGGTCTGGCCGGGATCGTGGCCGGCCAGACGGCGATCTGCTCCCTGGCGGGCACGCTTCGCTACCGCGGCTACGACATCGAGCCGCTCGCCCAGGCCGGCGACTTCGAGGAGGTGGCCTTCCTGCTCCTGCACGGCGAATTGCCCACGGCCACCGAACTGGCCGCCTTCCGCGGCCGGGTGGCCGCGGCGGCCGCCGCCCTGCCCGGCCCGGTGCTCGAGGCCCTCGCCCGCCTGGCGGCCGCCGCCCCCCAGGCCTCGCCGATGGACGCCCTCCGCACCGGCGTGAGCATGCTCGGCCTCGTCGCGGCCGACAACGCCCCGGGCCCGCGGCCGGCGCTCCTTGCCCAGGCGGAGCGGCTGATCGGTCAGGTGCCCGCGGTCCTGGCCGCCTGGCTCGACCTCACTGCCGGCCGGCCGGTGGCTCCCTGGCCCACCGCCCCGCTGGCCGCCGCCCTGCTCGAGCGGCTCACCGGAGAGCCGCCGTCCCCCGACGCGGCGGCGATCTTCGGCACCACGCTTGTGCTCTACGCCGAGCACGAGTTCAACGCCTCGACCTTCGCCGCCCGCACGGTCGCCTCGACCGGCTCCGACATGCATTCGGCGATCACGGCCGCGATCGGGGCGCTCAAGGGGCCGCTCCACGGCGGGGCCAACGAGAAGGTGCTCGAGGTGCTCGGCGAGATCGGCTCGGCGGAGCGGGTCCGGCCCTGGCTGGAGGGGCAGTTCGCCGCCCGGCGGGTGGTGATGGGCTTCGGCCACCGGGTCTACAAGGACGGCGACGTGCGGGCCAGGCTGCTCGGCGACCGCTGCCGGCAGCTGGTCGAGGGCACGGCGGGGGAGCCGCTCGAGGCGTTGGCCGGGGAGGTCGAGACGCTGATGCTCGCCCGCAAGAAGCTCAAGCCCAACCTCGACTGGCCGGCCGCCCGCGTCTATCACGCGCTCGGGCTGCCGGTGAAGGTGTTCACCCCGATCTTCGTGGTGGCCCGGATGAGCGGCTGGACGGCCCACGTGATCGAGCAGGTGGGCGACAACCGGCTGATCCGCCCGCTCTCGGTGTATGCCGGCGAGCCGCCCCGAGCCTACCTGCCCCTCGCCGAGCGGCGGTAGCCGAGACGGCCACCGCCTTACGGCAGGCTGACGGCCTGCTCGACCTTCGGCCCTGGCTCGACCTTCGGCCCGGGCTCGGCCGCGGCCGGGTCGGCCGGCTCCACCTGGGCCTGCACGGTCACCACCGGCACGGCTCCTTCGCCGAGGTCGGTCGTGATCTTGAGCTCCCGCTCCACCTTGCCGGCCTGGTCGCCGGCCTGGAACGTGACCGGCAGGATGTGCACCCGGGCAGCGGTGGTCTTGGGCTCGCATGTCAGGCAGCCGTCGGAGCAGAAGACGCCGGTGATCTTGAACTCCCGGTTGGCCCGGATGACCACGTTCTTGGTCACGGTCTCGCCCGCCGGCACCGCCCCGAGGGCCAACAACTGCGGGCTGACCGTCACCTCCGCCACCACGCGGCCCTCCACGTCCATCGGGATCTGGGTGGCCCGCGGGTCGTTGGTGACGAGGATCAGCTGCCCCTTGATGTAGCCGGCCGGCGTCGAAGGCTTGAGCTTGGCGATCAGGTCGTAGACGGTCTGCGAGCCGGTGCGGGTCGGCTTCGAGAGGACGACCTCGAAGTTCGGGTTCACACTGCGGATGTCTTTGATCTCCCAGGGGGTGCTGCCCATCCGGGTGATCCGCACCTGCCGCTCGCTCCCCTTGCCGAGATCGACGTTGCCAAGATCGACGAACGGCGGCTCGAAGGTCACGTCGCCCCGGATGTTGCCCGCCACCCGAAGCTGGACCTCCGCGTAGAACGGCTTGTCGAAGGTGACCGTCAGGGTCGCCCCATGCTGGCCGAGGAAGGTGCGGGTGTTGAAGGTGGCGACCACCTCGGCCGTCTCGTGGGTCTTGAGAGTCTGCTTCGTGACGGTCGGGGAGGTGCAGCCACAACTGGTGCGAACCCCCACCACGTGCAGGTCTTCCTCGTAGATGTTGCGGAACACGAACCGGTATTCGGTCTTCGAGCCCTTGGCAACGGTGCCGAAGTTGTGGCTGGTCACCGAAAACATCTTCCGGGCCCACTCCTGAGCCTCGGCCGGACCGGCCATGAGCCCGCAGCAGGCCAGCGCGAGCAGGCAGCGGACAAGCGACCGCGTGGGGATGGCGATTCCTGCCATGATTCGACCGGGGGCGGGGGCGAAAAAGCGGTCCAACGACGAGGTCGAGGTTACGTGCGGCATCGAGGGGAAGTCAACGTGGTGGCGGGGAGGGGTGGCGGGGCGACGGGAATGGCCCTGGGAAAAGTATCCCCCGCGGAAGTGTCAGGAGCGGCCCAAACCGGCCTGGTTTCCGGAAAATTCAGGGATCGGTGCGGCACGACCGATACAGGCCTTGCGGTTTCGGCGTAGAATCCGTGTGACCGGGGCCGGCGGCTCATCGGTCGGGTGGCCAGCGTGGCCCCCGCAGCAGCCGGCTGCGGCAGACCACCGGGGGCGTACCGGTATCGACCGGATGACGGAAGTACGGATTGCGTGTCGTGGTTGGTCGGCTGGCCACGTTAAAAGTCGACCAAGCTTCAATTGCCGAAGCTCAGTTCTCTCTGGCTGCTTAGTTAAGTAGCCCCGAGCGATGGCCCCAGTCGGAAGGGCCTCCCAATCGGTCGCCAAATCCGACTCGCCCCGGTCCACCGCCTGGTACGGCCGGGGTCAAATTCGTTCCGGGCTGGTCGGTGACGCACCCTGTCGGCCGGGGGCGCAGCGACGAGACTCAAATTGACCGGACACACACGTAGACGTCCGTATCGAAGCATCACGGGACGCGGGTTCGACTCCCGCCGCCTCCAGTTTTACGCCCGGCGGGGCATCCATAACGCCTGCTCTCCCCACTGATATCGCGGCCTCGTAGC
>CAYRNG010000282.1:0-2106 GCA_964425395.1 uncultured Candidatus Kuenenia sp.
GACGGCAACGTAGCCGCGGGTTTTTAACCCGACGGACAGCGCGGCGATGCCAACCGAATCGGTTCGCATGGCATGGGCGTCGTCAACTGGCCGGCGGGATATAATCCCGCCGCTACAGGGGGCGGCGTCAACTGGCCGGCGGGTTGACGGGTTCGCCTGCCCGCAGGGTAAACCCGCCGCTACCACGCCCCCCGCAGCCAGTCGGCGACGAGGCCGATCTGTTCGTTCGTGAGCAGCGGCAGCGAGCCCTCGGCGGCCTTGCCGAAGCTCGGCATCCGGTCGTTGGAGTCGCCGTAGAACCGCTCGTGGGTCGGGTCGGCGATGATCCCCACCAGCCACTCGCGGCCCCCCCAGCCGGTCAGGTCGCAGGCGATGCCGAGATCGGTGCCGTTGTCGCCGAACCGATGGCAGCCGCCGCACCGCTCGTCGCTGGCCACGAGCTCGCGGCCGCGGGCGATGGTGGCCGCGGGGATCTGCGGGTCGCCGTGACCCGCCTCCGCGGCCATGGCGGCGATCACCGCCTCGATGTCGGCGGGCTTCCAGGCCTCCTCGTCTTGGAGGTCCCCCTGCACGAAGCCCACCATGTCGCCGTCCTTGTGCGCCGTGTTGCCGAAGTAGGCCGGGCCGGCCACCTGCTCGGGGTCGAGCAGCCCCTTCATCCAGGCCGCCGTGCCGAAGCCGTGGAGGTTGGCCGCCGACGACGTGGCGAGGATGGTCGCGGCCTCCGGAGCCGCCGGATCGACGTGGGCATGGCAGCTGGCGCAGTGCTGGGCGAAGAGCCGCGGCCCCTGGGAGAGCGGGTCGCGGCGGACGAGTTCGAGGGCTCCGGCGGGGGGGATTTTCTCCGGCCGGCCGGCGAGCTCGATGGCCCGCTCGGCGTCGGCCCGGGCGGTCTTCACCGCGGCCAGGAAGGACTCGGAGCGGCGGATCTTCTCGACTGTGTGAAACTGCCGGGCGATCGCGGCGGCCTTGGCCTGGTCGCCCCCCACCGCCGCGAGCAGCTTGGCCTGGTCGCCGTCGGTCTCGTCGAACAGCCGCGTTGCCTCGGCGACCTTCTCCCGGTTGGCCCAGAGGGCGTAGTAGTCTTCGTCGAGGGCCAGGCCCGTGAGCACCGCCACGCCCGCCAGGATCCCGAGCGTGAAGGCCACGTTGAAGCGGTGGCCCAGCTTCCAGTTGCCGAGAATCGGCATCAGGAACATGACCGCCATGATCAGACCCGGCACCACGATCGCGCCCAGAAACTCGCCCGTGGCCCCCCAGCCCTCGAAGACTTTGAGAAACTGGAACAGAAACAGGAAGTACCACTCCGGCCGGGCGGCGGCGTAGGGCTGGGAGGGATCGGCCGGAGCGCCGAGCTCGGCCCCCACGTGCCCCCAATCAACCTCGCCGCCGGCGAGCATCGTCCGCACGGCCGGCACCAGGATCACGCCCAGCACCACGGCCATCACGGCCAGCATCGCGACGGTGTCCTTCAGGAGCTGGTCCGGCCAGAACATCCCGTCGGGCCGGGTGATCGGCTGCTTGGCGTGGAGGCCGTGCTTGCGAAACAGGGCCAGGTGCACGACCAGGAAGGCCACGAGCGTGGCCGGCAGGAAGCCGGCGTGGAGGGCGAAGAACCGGGTCAGCGTGTGGTGGCCGTAGTCGGGGCCGCCCACGACGAGCCGCTGCAGGGCCGGCCCGATCAGGGGCACGATGCCCGCCAGATTGGTGGCCACGCGGGTGGCCCAGTAGCCCTTCTGATCCCAGGGCAGGAGGTAGCCGGTCAGCGCCATGCCGAGCACCAGCATCATCAGCACGAGGCCCAGCCAGAAGTTGACCTCGCGGGGCGCCCGGTAAGCCCCGTCGATCACGACTTGCAGCAGATGGAGCGCCAAGAGCACCACCATCGCCTGGGCCATGAAGTGGTGGATCCCACGGAGCAGCCAGCCGCCGGTCATCTCGTGCTGGATGTACCAGACACTCTCCCAGGCGGTCTGGCCGCTGGCCGAGTAGCTGGCCCAGAGGAAGAGCCCCGTGATCACCTGCGTCATGAAGGCGAACACGAGCGTGCTGCCCCAGACATACCGCCACCGGGCCCCGCCCGGCACCCGCTCGTAGAGGGCCTCG
>CAYRNG010000283.1:0-5234 GCA_964425395.1 uncultured Candidatus Kuenenia sp.
CCGGAAATTCCTCCGGGTTTTCGGGCCCGACGAGGCGGTGCTGGCCAGCTGGGAGGGCTGCGACTTGGACGCGGCGGCCCTCGAAGACCTGGCCCGGGCGGTCGAGGCCCACCGGGAGACAGCCGCCGCCGGGGGCCCGGCCTGGTTCGCCGACGTCTCGACCGGCACCCGGCTTCGCGACCGGGTGGCCGCGGCGGCCCGGCTCGGGCCGGAGGCGGCGGCCGAGCGGCTCTCCGGCGTCTTGGTGGGGCCCGACGGGCGGACGACCTGTGCGCTCGTGACCCTCCGGCCGCTCGACGACGACGGCCGGCGGGCCGCGGTGGACTGGGTGCGGCAGGAGGCGGCGGCTCGTGCGGGCATCCCCGCAGACGCCGTGCGGCTCACCGGCGACGCCGTGATCGGCGTGGCGATCGACACCGAGAACCAGCGGACAGCCGGCCTGTGGTCGAACCTGGCGATCGCCGTCTCGCTCACGGTGGCCTCGCTCTCGATCGGCAGCCTGCGGGTGGGGCTGATGGTGCTCACGGCGGGGGGCTTCGCCTCGCTGGCCAGCGGGGCGGTGATCTACGCCTCGGGCGCACCGATGAACATGCTCGTGGCCCTCGTGCCCGTGGTCACGTTCGTGCTCGGCACTTCCGCGGCGGTCCATCTCTCCGCCTACTGGCAGGACGCGCTGGCCGAGCATGGGCCCGAGGGAGCACCGGGGGCGGCGGTGGCGGTGGGCTGGCTGCCGAGCTTCGTGGCCGCGGTCACGACGGTGCTCGGCCTGGGCTCCTTGTGCGTCAGTCAGGTGCGGGCGGTCTGGCACTTCGGCCTGTTCGCCGCGATCGGGACGGCGCTTGCCTTCGTGAGCGTGTTCCTCCTGCTGCCGGCCCTCCTGCAGGTGTTTCCGGGGAAGCCAGAGGGCAGCGGGGAGGGGGAATGGCCGGCCTTCGTGGCGGTCACCCGCGGCCTGCTCCCCTGGCACCGGCTCACCACGCCGGCCTGCCTGGCGGCCCTGGTGGCGGCCGGACTCGGCCTCTGGCAGCTGAAGACGGAGGTTCGCCCGGCCCGCTTCCTTCCCCAGCAGAGCCGCTGGATCCAGGACCTCGACTGGTTCACGGAGTCGATCGGCCCGTTTCAGACGATCGACGTCGTGCTCGCCTTCGACGAGGCCGGCCCGACCCTCAGCGACAAAGCAGCGCTCGTCCAGGAGGTGCAGCAGCGGCTCCGGGAGGGCAACGACATCCAGGGCAACATGTCGGCTGCCACCTTCCTGCCCGACGACCTGCTCGGCTTCGCCGACCGGGGTGCGGCCCGGTCGGTGATCCGCCGGGGGGCGATCGACGGCCGGCTCAGGCGGGTGCTGCCGGACCTGACCGATGCGGGGATGGTGGGCAACGACGGGGACCGGCAGCTGTGGCGGATCTCGCTCCAGTCGCGGGAGTTCACGCCCGAGAAGCAGGCCCGCCTCCGGGAGGTGGTCGAGCGGACCGTGGCTGAGGCGGCGGCCGACCTGGAGGTCGAGCCCCCGGCGGAGACCGTCTGCACCGGCGGCGTGCCGCTCGTGCTGGCGGCCCAGCGGGAGCTGCTCGACGCATTGTTGCAGAGCTTCGCCCTGGCCTTCGTGACGATCATGGCGGTGCTCGCCGTGTTCCTGCGGAGCCCGGCCGCCGGCCTGCTGGCGATGCTGCCCAACGTGTTTCCGGTGGTGATCGTGTTCGGCATCCTGGGCTGGCTGGGCCGGCGACTCGACGTAGGGGGCATGATGACCGCCAGCGTCGCTTTGGGGATCGCCGTGGACGACACGGTCCACCTATTGACCTGGTTCGGCCGGTTCGGCGAGAAGCGGCAATCAACGACCGCCCGCGTGGCGGCGGCCCTGGGCCGGGCAGCGGTGCCGATCGCCCGGACCTCGCTGATCCTCGGCTCGTCGCTGGGGATCTTCGCCTTCTGCGGCTTCCAGCCGATCGCCCAGTTCGGCACGCTCTTGTTTCTGCTGTTGACGGTGGCGGTGGTGGCCGACCTCGTCTTTCTGCCGGCCCTTCTGGCCGGCCCGATCGGCCGCTGGTTTTTCAGCTCCCGCGGATCCCGCCGCCCAGCCCCGTAGCCTGCAAGTCGGGGCGGAGAGATTCGAACTCTCGACCTCCTGGTCCCAAACCAGGCGCGCTAACCAGACTGCGCTACGCCCCGAGGAGCTTCGAGTGTAACAGCAATTTCAGCTGATCCTGAATTTCCGCACGCCCCGTAGCGGCGGGATCATTATCCCGCCGGCCAGTTGAGGCAACGCTCCCCGGGGACTGTCCCCGCCGCGGGGACTGTCCCCCTTTTGAGACAGGCTCCAGCTCGCTCGATCCCCTGGCTCGCGCCAGGGGTTTCTCTACGCCATCCAAACCCCGGCCGCGAGCCCGGGGATCCCCAGTGCAGGAAAGGGGACAGTCCCCGAAGCGGGGACAGTCCCCCTCACGCCCCGCCGGTCATTCCGTGATCTGGTCCAAGAGCCGCTGGAATTCGTCGAGGCTCGCGAACGGGATCACGATCCGGCCGGCTCCCTTGCCGTTGGCGTGGACCACCACCTTGACGCCCAGCGCCCGCCGCAGCTGGGCCTCGACGGCTGCCACCTGGCTCGATCGCCGGGTGGCCGGCCGGCCCGGCTTCCGCCGCGGGGCCGGCGGTTGGCTTTCGTCGCCCGGGCCCGGCCGGGGAGCATCGGTCGGGGCCGGCGGTTCGTGGGCCTCGTCGCGGCGGAGGATCTCCTGGATCTCCGCCTCGACGGCCCGCACGGAGAGCCCCTCGGCAGCCACCCGGTCGGCCAGCCGCACCTGCTCCTCCTCGTCGCCCAGCGGGAGGAGGGCCCGGGCATGGCCCATCGAGAGCTTGCCGGCCCGGAGCTTGTCGCAAACCCGCTCGGGCAGCTCGAGCAGCCGGATCAGGTTGGCCACGTGGGAGCGATCGATCGAGAGCCGCTTGGCTAGCTCCTCCTGGGTGCAGCCCCAGGTGGAGAGGTAGTGCTTGAAGCTGGCCGCCTTCTCGAGCGGATCGAGGTCCCGCCGCTGGAGGTTTTCGACGATGGCGATCTCCGCCATCTGCCGATCCTCGACGTCGAGCACCCGGGCCGGCAGCTTCTCCCAGCCCAGCTTCCGGGCGGCCGCCAGCCGCCGCTGACCGGCGATCAATTGATAGCGGTCGCCTCGCTGGCGGACGACGATCGGCTGGACAAGGCCGTGCTCGCGGAGGCTGTCGGCCAGTTCGGCCAGGTCGGCGTCGCCGAGCACGCTCCGCGGCTGCCAGGGATTGGGATCGACCAGGGCCACGGCCAGCTCGCTCGTGGGCAGGGCGGCGGCGGCCTGCTCGACCTCCTCCGGCGCATGGAGCATCAGCCGGGCGGCCCCGGAGCCGAGGCCCGTGCGGGCGACTGGCTGGCTGGCCACCGCGGCGGAGCCGTGGGTCACCGGGGCGGGGGCGGTGGGATCGACCCCGGCCCGGCCAAGGAGGGCTTCCAGTCCGCGGCCCAGGCGTCGTTCCTTACTCACAGTCGCGTACCTCCATCACAAGCTCCGTATAGGCCCGGGCTCCCGGCGAGCGCGGCGCGTAGTCCAAGACACTGCAGGCATGGCTGGGGGCCTCCGAGACGGCCACGTCGCGGGGCACCACCGTCTCGAAGACGATCTCCCCGAAGAAGTCCCGCACCTCCGCCTCGACCTCGGCGGTCAGTTCCAGGGAGGCGTCGTGCATCGTGAGCACGATCCCGCTGAAGGAGAGCCGGCCCGGCCGCTCCTGCATCACGTCGCGGATCACCTCGATCATCTGGGTGAGCCCCTCGAGGGCGAAGTATTCGCACTGGATCGGCATCAGCACCTCGGTGCTGCCGGCCAGGGCCGCCCGGGTGAGTTCCCCGGCCGACGGCGGGCAGTCGATCAGGCAGTAGTCCCAGGCGGCCAGGCCGCGGGCGAGATGCCCCTCGAGGACGGCCGAGCCCTGCTGGGCGAGGGCGGCGATCCGCTCGACGTCGCGAACGCTGCGGCTGCCGGGCAGGACGAACAGTCCCGCCAGCGCGGTCTCGACGAGCGACTCGTGGAGCGGCGTCTCCGCGACCAGCGGATGGGTGGGGGCGGGCGTGACCCCGAAGCCGGTGGTGGCGTTGCACTGCGGGTCGAGGTCGATCAGGAGCGTCCGCAGCCCGGCGTGGGCCAGCCCCGCGGCGACGTTGCAGGCGGTGGTCGTCTTGCCGACGCCCCCCTTCTGATTGGCCACGCACAAAATCCTTCCCACGCGGAGAATCCTTCCCGTCGGTCGCCCAGGCACACACGGTGCTTTCGGTGTATCGGCCACCGCGGGCAGGATCGATACGTTGCGCACCCCGCCGCGCCATTCCCGCCCTGCCGCGTAAGGTCGGCGCGGCAGTTCCACGTGAAACCGCGAGGTTTGCCCAGCATCGCCAGGCCCCGCAGCCCGCGGGGTTTCACGTGGAACCGGATGTCGAGGAGTTCCGTCGCGGCTGTAGGTTCGTCACGCCGTGACGGACTACCCGCCCCGCAAGCCGGCATCGCTTCGCGATAGCCCGTGCCGGCGGCCCGGGCCTACGGAGCCCTGTTTCCCGTGAAACAGGCCTTTTTCGCCGCTTGGTTGGCCCGTCCGGACCCGGGCCTAGTAGCGGTAGTAGTCTGGCTTGTAGGGCCCTTCGACCGACACGTGGATGTACTCGGCCTGCTCGGGGGTGAGCTTGGTCAGCTTCACGCCCAGCTTGTCGAGGTGCAGCCGGGCCACCTCCTCGTCGAGCTTCTTGGGGAGCAGGTGGACGCCCACGTCGTAGGTGTCTGGCTCGGTCCAGAGGGCGAGCTGGGCCAGCACCTGGTTGGTGAAGCTCGTGCTCATCACGAACGACGGGTGGCCGGTGGCGCAACCCAGGTTCACGAGCCGACCCTCGGCCAGCACGATCACGCTCCGGCCGGAGGGGAGGGTGTAGCGATCGACCTGGGGCTTGATCTCGACCTTCTTGATGCCCTTCGTGTTCTCCAGCCAGGCGATGTCGATCTCCAGGTCGAAGTGGCCGATGTTGCAGACGATCGCGTCGTCGGGCATCACCGCCAGGTGCTCGCCCCGGATGACGTCGCGGCAGCCGGTGGCCGTCACGAAGATCTGGCCCCGCGGGGCGGCCTCCTCCATGGTGGTCACCTCGAAGCCCTCCATCACCGCCTGAAGGGCGTTGATCGGGTCGATCTCGGTGACGATCACCCGGGCGCCGAGCGACTTCA
>CAYRNG010000284.1:0-8310 GCA_964425395.1 uncultured Candidatus Kuenenia sp.
GCCTCCAGCTCGCTCGATGGAAACCGTCCTTCGGCATCCTGCCTCCGGACGGTTTCCAACGCCGTCGAGATAGCACGGGCAACCCCTCCCTCGACCCGCCTCGTAGCGGCGGGGTTCTTATCCCGCCGGCCAGTTGACGACGCCCTTCTGCTGCCGCCGTTTCCGGTCGGCCGCGCCCCGCTGTCTGCGGGTAACACAGGCTTCGCCTGCCCGCAGGGTCAACCCGCAGTTACGTTTCGCCGAACCGGCCGCCTCGTAGCGGCGGGATTATATCCCGCCGGCCAGTTGACGACGCCCTGCCAGTTCCGCCGGCTCCGATCGGCATCATCCCGCCGGCCTGTTCCGCCGCTCACGGCCGCTGGGGGTGGAGCCGCGGTTCGGCGCCGAGGCCGAGGGCGAACCGGTTGACCGCCGCCAGGAAGGCCTTGGCGGCCGCCTCGAGCGAGTCGGTCGAGACGCCCCGGCCCCGCTGCAGCTTGCCGTCGTGCTCGAGTTCGACCGTCACCTCGCCCTGGGCGTCCTTGCCGACGGTGACCGCCTGGACGCGGAAGTCGCGGCAGACCGTCGTCACGCCGGTCAGCTTTTCGATCGCCAGGAAGATCGCGTCCACCGGGCCGTCGCCGGCGGTGATCGTGACGCTCTTCGGGCTGCCGGCGTGGGTCACCCGAAGGGTGACGGTGGGGGACACGCCCGCCGCAGACGTGAGCTCGTAGCCCTCGTAGGAATACTGCTCCGGCAGGGCAGCCAACCGCTGCTCGCAGAGGGCCGCGATGTCGCCGTCGTAGATCTCCTTCTTGCGGTCGGCCAGGGCCTTGAACTGCTCGAACACGGTCTGCAGCTGCTCGGCGTCGAGCTGATAGCCGAGGGCCTTGGCCCGGTCGGCGAGCGCCGCCCGGCCGCTGTGCTTGCCGAGCACGAGATCGGTCTTTTCCAGGCCCACGTCCTCGGGCCGCATGATCTCGTAGGTGCTCCGCTCCTTGAGCATCCCGTCCTGATGGATTCCCGACTCGTGGGCGAAGGCGTTTTTGCCGACGATCGCCTTGTTGCGGGGCACCCGGATGCCGGTGATCGTGGCCACCAGCCGGCTGGTCGGCACCAGCTTGCGGGTCTCGATCCCGGTCGTGCAGCCGTAGTGGTCGGCCCGCGTGCGGAGGGCCATCACCACCTCCTCCAGCGCGCAGTTGCCGGCCCGCTCGCCGATCCCGTTGACCGTGCACTCCCCCTGCCCGGCCCCCGCCTCGACCGCCGCCAGGCTGTTGGCGACCGCCAGGCCGAGGTCGTCGTGGCAGTGGACGCTGATCACCGCCCGGTCGATGTTGGGCACCCGGTCGCGGAGGCTGGCAATCACCCGGTGCATCTGCTGGGGCGTGGCGTAGCCGACGGTGTCGGGGATGTTGACGGTCGTGGCCCCGGCCGTGATCGCCGCCTCCACGACCCGGCAGAGAAAGTCGATCTCGGTGCGGGCGGCGTCTTCGGGGGAGAACTCGACGTCGCCGCAGAGGTTGCGGGCCCGCGTCACGCCGGCGACGGCCCGGGCCACCACCTCGTCCTCGGTCATCCGGAGCTTGAACTCGCGGTGGATCGAGCTCGTCGCCAGGAAGACGTGGATCCGGGGCCGGGCCGCGACCTGGAGCGCCTCCCAGGCCCGGTCGATGTCGCCGTCGCTGCACCGGGCCAGGCCGCAGACGGTAGCCCGCCTGACCGCCGCGGCGATGTCGCGGACGCTCTCGAAGTCGCCCGGCGAGGCGATCGGGAAGCCGGCCTCGATCACATCCACCCCGAGGGCCTCGAGCGCCTGGGCCACCTCCAGCTTCTCGGTGCGGTTCATGCTCGCCCCGGGCGACTGTTCGCCGTCGCGGAGCGTGGTGTCGAAGATCCGGATCGGACGAGGGTCGGCCATGGCACATCCAGAGGCGGGGAACCGGGGCGAACCGCCGGCGGCGGCCGCAAGCCGGAATCACGTATCGTAACGATGGCGGGCGGCGGCGGCACCCGGGGGGGCCACGGGCGGCCGCGCGGTACAATCCGCGGCCCCGGCCGCATGGCCGTCGAGCCCGCCCCGGAACCACTGATGACGCTCCGCGAGTTCCAGTCGCTGATCCGCGAGATGTACCACGACAAGGACGCCGCCCGGGGGGTGGAGGGCACCTTCATGTGGCTCACCGAGGAGATCGGCGAACTGGCCACGGCCCTCCGCAGCGGCAGCCACGAGGAGCAGGCCCTCGAGTTTGCCGACGTGCTCGCCTGGCTGGCCACGATCGCCAATGTCGTGGAGGTCGATCTGGAGGCCGCCGTGCGGCGGAAGTATGGCGGCGGCTGCCCGGGCTGCGGCGAGCTGGCCTGCACCTGCCCCGACGCCGAGAAGCCATGATCGCGTCGGTCGGCCACGAGCAGGGGGCAGGGCAGGGGGTGCCGCCGTTAACGCTGATCCGGCGGAGCTGCCTCGTGGTGCTTGCGGGAATGGTGCTCGCCACGGGGACCGTTGCTCCGGGTTTCGCGCGGGCTCACGAGACGACCACGGTCGGGCTGGGCATCGGCGGGGGGCATCGCACCGCCGCCTGGACGCCGCTGGTGATCCGCATGCCGATCGATCGCACCACGACGGGCGTGCGGGCCTGGGTGGAGGATGCCGACGGCCAGTTCGTCGGCTCGCCGCCGGCCGAGTTCGTGGCCGACGGCGAGGAAATGGTCGCTCATGTCTGCGTGCGGCCCGGTCGGCCGACGGCGCGGGTGCGGCTCGAACCGGCAGGGCAGGGGGGCGGTGACCCACGCCCCGCCGTCGTGGTCGAGCCCGTGAGCGGCACGACCGTGGCCTCCACAACGCCGCTCTGGCTCGTGCGGGGCAACCTGCCGGCCGCGGCTGCCGCCGCCCGGCTCGTGGCAGGCCAGGGACGGCCGCCGGAACTGGTCAGGCTTGCCGGCTTGCCCGGCGAACCGCCGACCGGCCCCCGGGATCTCGACGCCTTCGAGGCGGCGATCGTCTCTGGCCGGGCCGTGGGCGAACTCGATCCCACAGTACTCGCCGCCCTCGATGGCTGGGTGCGTCGCGGCGGCCGGCTGGTGCTCGCCGCCGGCGAATCGGCCCTCGCCCTGGCTCGAGCCGGGGAGCCGGCGGCCGGCTGGCTGCCGGGAAGTGAGCCTGTGCTCCTCCCGCTGCGGCGGCTGGGCGCGATCGAGGCCTTCGCCCGCTCGGGCGGCCTGGCCGGCCGCGTTGCCACCGGGCTTGCGGCCCCGCGGTTTGAGTCGCCGGCCGGCGTGGTCGTGGTCTCGGAGGGGGCGGCGGCGACCGACCTGCCGCTGGTCATCCGCCGGGCCCACGGCTTGGGCACGATCACCTGGATCGGGATCGACCTCGACGAGCCTTGGGTGGCCGACTGGCCCGGCTGCGACCGGCTCCTGGCCGCGCTCCTGGGGGGCCGCAGCGAGGCCGAGCGGACGACGGTGGCCGGCGGGGATACCCGCCGGGCCGCCACTGATCTGGCCGGCCAGCTTCGCATCGCGCTCGACAGCTTCCCCGCCACCGAGACCGCCCCGGCCAGCCGGCCGGTGTCGTTCGAGGTGATCGCGGCCCTCGGGCTCCTCTATTGCCTCGTGCTCTATCCGCTCGACTGGTGGCTCGTCCGCCGCTCCGGCCGCCCCTGGGTCTCCTGGCTCAGCCTGCCGCTCATCGCGGGAGGCTTTGCGGCGGCGGCCTGGGGCGTGGGCGGGCTCTGGGGCCGCGACGCACCGGCCCGGCTGCGGCTGGCGGAGGTGTTTGACATCGATGCCCCGAGCGGACTGGTGCGGGCCGCGACCTGGGCTGCTGTCCGCAGCCCGGTCAACGGGCGGCTCGATCTGGCCGTCGGGGCCGCCCCTCAGACGGACGTCGCGGAGGTGGAGGCCGCCGTGAGCTGGTTCGCCCCGGCCGGCAGCGGCTTTGGCGGCGTGGACGCGGCGGTGCCCCATCCCTCGCTGGCCGCCGGCGACTATGCCTACGCCGATTCGCTCGCCGACCTGCGAAACGCCCCGATCGCGGCCGCGGCCAGCCTCTCGTTCGAGGCCGACTGGACCGCCACGGCTGCGGGGCCGGCCGCCACCGCCTCGCTTGTCCGCGACGGCCGAGGGCTCCTGGCCGGCCGCGTGACCCACCATCTTCCCTTTCCGCTCGAGCGGTGCTGGCTGGTGCACGGCGGCTGGCTCTACGATGTGGGCCGGATGGAACCGGGCGACACCTACGACACCGAGGCGGGCCGGGGACCGCGGTCGCTGGCCGCGGCCCTCACCCGGCGGGCTGCCGTCAAGGATCGCGACCGGGCCGAGCGGTGGGATCCCGCCGGCACCGACGTGGGCCGGATCCTGGAGGTGGCCGGGCTTCACGAGGCAGCCGGCGGCCCGGCCTACACCGGCCTCGAGCCGGGTCGGCTCTGGCGGCTCGATCTCTCACCGCTGCTCGCGGTCGATCGGGCCGTGCTCGTGGGCACCGCACCGGCCGGCCGGCAGCTCTCGGACTGGCAGGTTCGCCTGCGGGGGGGCCCGGCGGGCGACGAACCCGGACTCCTCGCCGCAGAGCAGGCGGCCGCGGGCCTCGTGCGGCTGGTCGTGCCGGTGGCCACGGCTGCGCCACCGGCCGAGGAGGCGAGGCCATGATCGAGACGGTGGACCTCACCAAGAAGTACGGCGACTTCATCGCCCTCGACAGCCTCGACCTCAAGCTCGAGCGGGGCGACCTGTTCGGCTTTATCGGCCCCAACGGGGCCGGCAAGACGACCACGATCCGGATCCTCTCGACGCTTCTGGCACCGACCTGGGGCGAGGCCTACGTCTGCGGCTACTCGGTGCACACCCATCCCCGCGAGATCCGCCGGGCGATCGGCTACATGCCCGACATGTTCGGCGTCTACGACGACATGCGGGTCGGGGAATACCTGGAGTTCTTCGCGGCCGCCTACCGGATCGACGGCCCGGCCCGCCGGCAGGTGGCCGAGCGGTCGCTGGAGCTGGTCGATCTCGATAGCAAGCGGGACGAGCTGGTCACGAGCCTGTCCCGCGGGATGACCCAGCGGCTGGGGCTGGCCCGGGTGCTCCTCCACGATCCGGAGGTGCTCCTGCTCGACGAGCCGGCCAGCGGCCTCGACCCCCGGGCCCGGATCGAGATGCGAAACCTGCTCAAGCGGCTCCAGGGCATGGGCAAGACGATCCTCGTCTCGAGCCACATCCTTCCGGAGCTGGCCGACATCTGCAACCGGGTGGGGATCATCGAATACGGCCGCCTCCTGGCCTGCGGCGGCGTGCAGGAGTTGCTCGCACAGGTCCGGGGCCGGCCGGTGATCCTGTTTCGCGTGGCGGGCCCGGCCGAACCGGCGGCCGACCTCTTGGCCGGCTGCCCGGAGGCGGCCGAGGTGGCTCTTCGGGAGGGGGAGATCGCCGTCACGCTCGCCCCCGGCATCACCGATCACGCCCCGCTCGCCGCCCGCCTGGTGGCCGCCGGCCACGGCCTCGTCGGGATCCGGGAGGCAGAGGTGAACCTCGAGACCGCGTTCCTGGAACTCACCCGGGGCGGCCTGGCCAAGCCCGCCGACGATTCGACCGCGTGAGCCGTATCTGCGTAAACTCAAATCCCGGATTTGGACATGTGTTCTGAATGGTCCATCGGGAAGATTTTTAATCTCAATTCGATGATCACGGGCGGAGGGGTTGCCCGTGCCAATCGAGACGGCGTTGGAAATTGGGCGGAGGAGACGTCACATGCATCGATCATGCTTAGCCGTGGCCGTTTGCACCGCCGGCTTGGCATGCCTGCTCCTCCCGGCAGCGGGCCGGGCTGACCCGCCGGCCGCCGCTCCCTTGCCGCTACCCCCGGGGCCGGCCCCGCTCGAGCAGCAGGCCTTCGAGACGCCCGCCCAGCAGCTCGGCTACGCCTTGGGCTACCGGATCGGCCAGCGGATCATCGCCGACCACAAGGCCCTCGGCACGCCGCTCGACGCCACCGCCCTCGGCCGCGGCCTGGCCGACGCCGTCCGCGACGCGCCGCCGCAGCTCGACGAGGCCGGCTTCCGGCGGGTGCTCGCCGAGTTCGAGAAGCGGATGGAGGACCGCGACCGCGAGCTGGCCGCCCGGATGGCCGTGGCGGCCAAGGAAAACCTTGCCAAGGGCCGGGATTTTCTCGCGGCCAACGCCAAGCGGCCGGGGGTTACGGTCCTCCCCAGCGGCCTTCAATACGAGGTGGTCAACGAGGCCGCTGGCCCGCGGCCGACCCTCGATGACGTGGTCAAGGCCCACTATCGCGGCACCCGTCTCGACGGCAGCGAGTTCGACGGCACCGATCCCGAGGGGGAGCCGGCAGCCTTCCCGCTGCGGGGCGTGGTGCCGGGCTGGCAGGAGGCGCTCCAGAAGATGGCCGTGGGATCAAAGTGGCGGATCTGGCTGCCCCCTGAGTTGGCCTACGGCGAGGCCGGCTCGCCCCCGGCCATCGAGCCCAACGAGGTGCTGTCCTTCGAAATCGAGCTCGTGGCCATCGACCGCCCGGGCCGCTAAACGCAAGAAAATTCCGTTTTTTTCGGCGATTTTTTGATTTTTTGCCCAAGGGATCAGCTCGCCTGCGGCGGCGAGGCCGCAAAGTTTTCCCAAACCCCGCAGTTGCCTTGAACCGCGAAATCCGCAAACTATCCTTCAGCTCACGAGCGGCTCGGCCCCCGGAACTGGTTCGGGGTCGGCGACGAGCAGCGCGAAATCAGGCACTTTTCGGAGAGTATTCGACATGAAGGCGCAGCGTCGCTGGTTGAGGCTCGCAGGTGTGGTCACGTTTGCCGCGGTCGTCGCGGCGGCCGCTGACGCCCACGCGGGATGGAATCATCGTCATGGCAGTTACGGCTCGAGCGGTGGTAGCTCGGGCGGCTCGAGCGGTGGCAGCTACAGCTCCTACGGGGGCGGCTCGAGCGGCGGCAGCTCGGGTGGCTCGAGCGGCGGCAGCTACAGCTCCTACGGGGGCGGCTCAAGCGGCGGCTCTTACGGCAGCCACGGCTCCTATGGCTCCCACGGCAGCTGGGGCTCGCGGCACGCCTACCGGCACGCCATGCGGGCCGCCCGGCGTTCGAGCTACGGCTCGAGCGGCGGCAGCTCCGGCGGGTCGAGCGGTGGCTCCTCCGGCGGCGGCTCCTACGGTTCCTACGGTGGGTCGAGCGGCGGTTCCAGCGGCGGCAGCTCGGGTGGCTCGAGCGGCGGCAGCTACGGCGGCTATGCCACGAGCGGCTACTCCGGCGGCTACTCGGCCGCGATGCCGATTGAGTCGTACCGCGTGATCAACGAGGTGCCCTCCTCGGTGGACGGCGAAGTGATCGGCGTGCCCCCGGCGATTCCGGCCTTCCCGGCCCTCGACGACTCCACCGGGGTCGTGCCGGCCGACGGCGGCCTGCTCGTCGTGGACGTGCCGGCCACGGCCGAGATCTTCGTCAACGGCACCAAGACCTCGTCGCAGGGGGGCCGGCGGCGGTTCCTCTCGCGGGGCCTCGAGGCCGGCAAGTCGTATGAGTTCGTCGTGCGGATGGCCGTCGATCGCGACGGCCGGATCGAGGAGGCCACCAAGGTGGTCACCCTCACCGCCGGCGAGCGGTCGCAGGTTTCGTTCGCGGCGGAGGCGGCCCCGGCCGTCGCCACCACGAGCCTGACGCTGACGGTTCCCGCCGACGCCAAGGTCTGGCTGGCCGGCAACCCGACGGCTTCGGCCGGCGAGGTGCGGCACTTCGAGACCGCGGGCCTGGCTGCCGGCCAGGTCTGGCGGAACTACGAGATCAAGGTCACCGCGGTCGTTGACGGCCGCGAGGAGACGATCTCGAAGGTGATCGACCTGGCCGCCGGCGACCGGGTGGAACTCGCGCTCGACCCGGCCGCGGCCCCGGCCGCAGCCACCGCCTCGGTGCGGTAGCCCGCCCGGGCCGAAACAGGATCTGCAGTGCACTGGATGCCTCCCGTGCGGCCCCCGCCGCACGGGAGGCGGCTTTGTATACGGCTGCAGGGGCATCCATGGCCCCGGCGGGCTTCGCGGCCCGCCGGCCTCCGGCCGCACCTCCGGGCGGCCGTGCTTTGCGCGGTTGGCGGTGTGGATGGCGGTGTGGATGGCGGGACGGGGTTCCGATAGTCCGTCACGGCGTAAAGGACTTGGGGACTGTCCCCGCTTCGGGGACTGTCCCCTTTCCTGGGAATACGGGTTGCGGGAGGGGCAGCCCGTGCTATCTCGACGGCGGTGGAAACCGAAGCGCAGGCAGGATGCCGAAGCGAGGTTTCCATCGAGCGAGCTGGAGGCAGGATGCCGGAAGCGAGCGTCCGGCGAGATGG
>CAYRNG010000285.1:0-10230 GCA_964425395.1 uncultured Candidatus Kuenenia sp.
CTCCTCGGGCTCCAAGTCCTCGAGCGACAGTTCGAGCCTGCCGACGAGGCTCGGGTGGACGGTCGAAATCGGCGGCCGCCCCTCCTGGCGGCTGGTGACGGCCACGATCCTGGCCTGCGGATGCCGGAGCAGGATCTTGATGGCCTCGAGGGCCGTGTAGCCGGTGGCGCCCAAAACGGCGACGGTGATCATGGAAAGCCTCGGGGAGCGGGAGGGGCTGCGGCGGTCGAGCCGGCCCATCAGAGCCGACAGATTATCGCCCCTTCGCGTCGGTCGCCAATCGCGACTCGAAGAGCCGCATCAGCCAGACGGCCACCGTCCGCTTCATCCCGGACTTGCGGCCGACCAGAGCGTGCGCACGATCGTAGACCGCGACGGCGGTCTGCGTGCCCTCCATCGCGGTCAGGTCGTTGACGACGATCAGGTCGCACCGCTTGGCCTCGATCTTGGCGAAGGCCCGCTCCGGGTCGGCCCCCGGCTCGAGGGCGAAGGCCACGAACCAGCGGTCGGCCGGCGCCTGGCTGGCGAGGGTGGCGATCACGTCGGGCGTGGGCCTGAGCTCGAGCGTGAGCCCCGCCCCGGCCCGGGGCATCTTGCCGGGCTGCCGGGCCGCCGGCTCGAAGTCGCAGGGGGCCGCCGCCGCGATCACGCCATCGCAAGCGGGCAGCTCGGCCAGGGCCGCGGCCAGCATCTCGGAAGTGGTCACGACCGGAATCACCTGGGCCCGCCGCGGGTAGCCGACCTGCACCGGCCCGCTCACGATCGTCACCTCGTGACCGCGGGTGATCGCCGCCGTGGCCAGGGCCGCCGCCATCCGGCCGCTGGAGGCGTTGGTGAGGTAGCGGACGTCGTCGAGGTAGGCCCGGGTGGGGCCGGCGGTGAGCAGGATGCGTGCCATGAGAGGGAATGTTGTGCCGTCTAACGGCCCCCCCTGGCAACCGCAGCCTCGATCGCCGCCGCGATCTCCTCAGGCTCGGCCATTCGCCCGGCCCCCTGCTGGCGGCAGGAGAGCCAGCCGGTGCCCGGAGGCACGATCTCCAGGCCGTCGGCGGCGAGTCGCTCGACGTTCCTCTGGACGGCGGGCTTGGCCCACATCGCGGCGTTCATCGCCGGGGCCACGAGCACGGGGCACTCCGCGCACAACAGGAGCGTGGTCAGGAGGTCGTCGGCCGCCCCCGCCGCGGCCCGCGCCAGAAACGACGCCGTGGCCGGGGCGACGACGACCAGATCGGCCCGGGCGGCCAGTTCGATGTGGGCCCCGAGGGGAAAGGCTGAGGGATCGAAGCTGCGGCTGGCCACCGGCCGGCCGGTCAGGGCCGCGAAGGTGGCCGGGCCGATGAACCGGCGGGCGTTGCGGGTGAGCACGGCCGTCACCCGGGCCTCCCGCTGGACGAGCAGGCTCGTCAGGGCCGCCGCCTTGTAGGCCGCGATCCCGCCGCTCACGCCCAGCACGATTTCACGGCCCTTGATGCTCACCCACGAATCCTACCCAGCGGAAAGTGCGGCACCCAGAGCCCCGTTCCAACCGCCAGCAAAGCCTCTGGATCCCGCCGGCCAGTTGGCGACGCCCCACGTAGCGGCGGGATTGTATCCCGCCGGCCAGTTGGCGACGCGTTTCCAGTGCCGCCGGTTTCGGTTGGCGAGGCCGCGCTGTCCGCGGGTTAAAAACCCGCGGCTACGTTCCGCAAAGCACGGCCGCCCGGAGGCGCGGCCAGAGGGCCGCCAAGCCCGCCGGGGCCATGAATGGCGGCGAAGCCGTGACTACAAGATCGTGGGATCGAAGTCGAGCGGGCCGCCGGCTTCGGGCGACTCGCCGGTGATCTGCAGGTTCATCGACGTGTCGAGGTAGATCTTATCCTGCTTGATCTCCTCGATGACGATCTGCATCTTGTCGTCGCTGGTGGTATCGACCAGCGGCCGGCTGCCGGCGTTAAGGGCCACGAGCCGCTTTTGAATCAGAGTCGAGAGCTTGAACCGCCCGCCGACCTTGTTGACGATCTCCTCTTCCCGCAAATCATCGATCATGCACTGACTCCCGGATTGGATGGGGTACGACCGGCCGGCCATGCGTCGCCCGTCGCGGGGCGGGCCGCCGGTGCGAAGCCCTCCGCCGCGAGAATGCCCCGTACCCGGTCGAGCGCGTCGTCAACCTGTTCGTTGACCACGCGGTGCCGGTAGCGATGGGCCTGCAGAAGCTCCCGGCGGGCCACCTCCAGCCGCCGAGCCATCGCCTCCGGCGACTCGGTGCCGCGGCCGCGAAGCCGCTCCAGCAACTGGTCGGGGTGGGACGGCTCGACGAAGATCGTGATCGCGTCGGGATACTTCTCGAGCACGGAGAGTGTACCCTCCACGTCGATCTCGAGCACGACCCACGATCCGGCGGCCAGGCGGGGGGCCACTTCGGCCACCAGCGTGCCATACCAGTGCTGGCGGCCGTAGACCTGGCAGCACTCCAAAAACTCCCCCGCGGCCCGCCGCCGCTCGAACTCCGGGAGGGAGATGAAGTGGTAGTCGAGCCCGTCCTGCTCCCCGTCCCGGGGGGGGCGGGTGGTGGCCGACACGCTCGGCACGAGCTCGGGAAAGGTGGCCAGGAGCTTCCGCAGGAGCGTGGTTTTTCCCACGCCCGAGGGGCCGGAGATGACGACAAGCTTGCCGGGAGGGAGCGCCATCCGACTGTTGTACCGCCTCACTCCAAGTTCTGCACCTGTTCCCGGAGCCGCTCGATCAGGGTCTTGGCCTCGACCACGGCGTGGGCGATCTCGACGTCGGCGCTCTTGGCGGCCACGGTGTTGGCCTCCCGGGCCAGTTCCTGCGTCAGAAAGTCGAGCTGCCGGCCGGCCGTCGGCTCGGCGAGGAGCCGCTCGAACTGGCCGAGATGGCTCTCCAGGCGGACGAGCTCCTCGGCGATGTCGGACCGGTCGGCCAGGAGGACGATCTCCCGGGTGAGGTCAGCCTCGGAGAGCCCGGCTCCCCGCTCGGCCAGGACGCTCCCGACCCGCTCGGCCAGCCGCTCGCGATGCCGGGCGACGGCCGCCGGCACCCGGTCGCGAATCCCGGCCACGAGCAAGCGAACCTCGGCCACGATCCCCCGCATGTCGGCCGCCAGGGCCGCCCCCTCGGCCTCCCGCATGGCGTCGCAGGCGACGAGGGCCGCAGCGACCGCCTCGGCCACCAGCGGCCAGAGCCCCGCGGCCGCCGCGTCGGCCGGCACGGCATCCGCCACCACGCCGGGCAGGCCCAGCAGCCCATCGAGCGACTGCGGCAGGGGGAGGTTGCGGGCGGCGCTGAACCGCTCCAGGTCGTCGAGGTAGGCGGCCAGCTGATCCTGGTCGAGCCGCCGGGTGGCGGCGGCGGCCGAGCCCTGCACGTCGAGCGTGACGCTCACGGTGCCCCGGCGAAACCGCTCCCGCACCGCCGCCTCGATGCGAGGCTCCAGGCTGAAGAACCCCTCGCGGGCCCGGACCGTGAGCTTGAAGCCACGGTTGTTGACGGAGCGAACCTCGACGCGGCAGGTGCTGCCCGCTGCGGCGGCCACCCCCTCCCCGCATCCGGTCATGCTCCTGGGCATGTCACTCGGCCGCCGGGACGGCGTCTGCCGAAGCGTCTTTTCCGACCGCATCAGCAGCGGGGGCATCAGCTGCGGGGGCATCAGCTGCGGGGGCATCAGCTGCGGGGGCATCAGCTGCGGGGGCATCAGCTGCGGGAGCATCAGCTGCGGGGGCATCAGCTGCGGGAGCATCAGCTGCGGGAGCATCAGCCGCGGGAGCATCGAGTTCCGAGGCCACCCGCTGGCCGGCGGCGCCACCCAGGGCGGGCGAGATCCGCGAGGTGGTCGTGCCGAGCACGTTGATTGCCAGGATGCAGAGCAGGATCCAGAGCGAGGCCACGATCACCGTCACCCGCGTGAACACGTCGCCGGCCTTGGTGCCGAAGGCGCTCTGGCCGCCGGCCCCGCCGAAGGCCCCGGCCAGACCGCCCCCCCTGCCCCGCTGGATGAGCACCAGGGCAATCAGAAACAGGGCCATGAAGACCAGCAGGAAGCCGAGCGCGAACCGAAGCAGCATGAGGGACATCGAGACGGAATCTCCAGGGACGGGCCGAATGCCTCCAAAGCATAGCTACCCTCGCCGGTCGGCGGGAATCCCGGTCGTTCCCGCCGCCGTCAGACGCGGGCCGCGGCGAAGGCCCGGGCGATGGCCAGGAAGCCGTCGGCCTCGAGGCTCGCCCCCCCTACCAGCGCCCCGTCGATGTCGGGGCAGGCGGCCAGTTCGGCCGCGTTGTCGGCCTTCACGCTGCCGCCGTACTGGATCCGCACCCGCTCGGCCGTGGCGGCCGAGGCCAGGCCGGCCAACAGCCGCCGGATCGTGGCATGCACCTCCTGGGCCTGCTCGGGCGTGGCCACCTTGCCGGTTCCGATCGCCCAGACCGGCTCGTAGGCGACGACGACCTTCTCGAGGCTCGCTCCGTCGAGGCCGGCCAGCGACCCGTTGACCTGGGTGGTGACCACCTCCTCGGTCCGGCCCGCCTCCCGCTCCTCGAGCGTCTCGCCGACGCACACGATCGGCACCAGGCCAGCGGCCAGCGCCGCCTTGGTCTTGGCGTTCACGCCGGCGTCGGTCTCGCCGTAGAGCGTCCGCCGCTCGGAGTGGCCGAGGATCACGTAGCGGCAGCCGACGTCCGCGAGCATGGCGGGGGCCAGTTCGCCCGTGAAGGCGCCGCTCGGCTTGTCGGCGGCGTTCTGCCCCCCCACCGCCACGTCGCCCCCGGCCGTGGCCACCGCCTCGGCCACCGGCAGGATGTAGACCGCCGGCGGGCAGAGCACGAGATCGACGCCGGCGGCCTCGCTCCGCCGGCCGGCCACGGCGGCAGCCAGGGCCGTGCCGCGGGAGCGGTCGAGGTTCATCTTCCAGTTTCCGGCGACGATCGGCGTGCGGGGGGCGGGCATGGGGGGCTCCTCGGGGTGAGGCGACATCCTAGCGAACCCCTCAGGAAGCCTCTACCGGGTGGCCGTCGAGCCCGCTGGCTCACTGGCCAGAGAGGGCCACGGGGTCGGTGAGCACGAACAGGTGGCCGTGGTCGCTCGTCACGATCACCGCCGCGTCGGCCCAGGCGTCGTGCTGTTCGATCCAGGCCACCACCGCCCGGAAGGCGGCGTCGCCGCTCTGCACGGCGCCGATCGCGGTGTCGATGTTGTTGGCGTGGCAGGCCCAGTCCACGTCGCCGGCCTCGACCAAGAGCCAGAACCGGTCGCGACGGCCGAGCACCTCGAGGGCCGCGGCCGTCATCTCGGCGAGCGTCGGGTTCTCCTCGATGTCGGCAGCCGTGTAGTGGATCTGGGACCCATACTTCTTGCGGAGCCGGTCCTCGTCGGGGCTGCCGGCGGCCTCGGGATTGCAGTTGCCCGGATTGAAGTCGCCGTCTGCGGTCCGGAAGGGAAGGTTCCCCTGGGCCGTGCCGAAGAAGCCAAACAGCCGCAGGCCCCGGGCCGCCGCGTCGGCCGCCGCCTGGGTGAGCACCTCGGCCCCCGCCCGGCCGGCGGTCCGCTGGGCCACCCGATACCGGCCCCCGTTCGCCGCATCGATCGCGGCCAGGGTCGAGCCGGCCAGATACTTGTTGCCCGGCTCGTAGTTGCGACCCTGCTGCTTCAAGTCGTCGGCCGCCGTCATGCCGAAGCCCATGCCGATGGCCACCTCGAGGCCAGCCAGCGGCTCCGGGTGGCTCACGGACGGCTCCCCGAGCAGGTCGCGGGCGATGTCCTGGTAATCGTCCCGGGAGACGTTGTTGGCGTAGGCACAGGCGGGCGTGGCGTGGGGCACTGGCACGCTCGTCACCGCCCCGGCCGCATAGCCCCGCCGCTGCAGGAGCCGGGCGATCGGCTCGAGCTGTTCGCCCCACGGGCCGACGTTGATCGCGTCGTTGTAGGTCTTGCGGCCGGCACACAGGGAGGTGGCCGAGGCGGCCGAGTCGGTCACGGCGTGGGGCCGGTCGCGGTCGCGGCCGATCAGGTAGGTGAGGTTGGGCCGTCGCTCCCAGGGCGTGGCCCCGCCGTGGGCCGGGTCGTAGCCGCCGGGGGTCTTGCCGCCGGGATTCTTGACCGCCTGGACATCGACATCGACCTTCGTGCCGTCGTTGGCCGGGCTGGTCACGAAAAAGCCGAAGTCGGTCAAACAGCCGCGGTAGTCCTGAAAGGCGAAGCCCGTGCCCCGCCCCTCGGCGTAGGCAACCCGGCCGGTCGTGGCGATCGCCGCGGCCCGGGTGGTCACCCAGTCCATCCCGTCGAACACGAACAAGACGATGTATTTCCTGCCGGCATCGGCCGCGGCCAGCTGGAGCCGGTAGATGTCGGTCTGATCGAAGTAGTCGGCCTCGGGATTGAGCGTGTGGTCGGGCAGGCGGCCGTAGAGCTCGCGGAGCCGGGCCTCGTCGCGGTAAACGCTCTTGGCTCCGGCGAAGGCATCGAGGTCGATCCCGAACGTGTAGACGGGGATCAGCCGGTTGGAGTGGTTCGACCAGGCGACATAGCGGTCGGGGTTGTCGCCCCAGTGACCCCAGGAAGCATGGCCGGAAACCTCGGCCTCGCACTGGAGCATCCGGATCGGATCGCCCGCAGCCTGAGCCTTTCGGGGCGGCTCGGCGACGGCCGCCGGCTCGGCCACCGCAAGCCGCCCGGCGAGCGTAGAGGAACCGATGACCAGCACGAGCCACAGAGGTATCGATTGAGTCCGCATAGCTCACATCATAATGAGCAAAAGGTGCCAGCCACCAAAATTGGGAAAGCTGGCAGATTGCCCATTTTTGTGGCTCGCACGCTGACCATTTATTGTCGAGTTGCCGGCGGTGACAAACAGCAGTACCCTTGCGTTTTATCATGATAAAACGCATTCTTTCCGCCGATTCGCTGGCGGCCGAAACCTGCTTTCTCTGGGGGCCGCGGCAGACCGGAAAGAGCACGCTCCTCCGCTCGCTCTTCCCCTCGGCCCCGAGCTATGACCTCCTGTCGGCGCGGGAGTTTCGCCGGCTGTCGGCTGATCCGGGGATCTTTGCGGAGGAGTGCCTGGCGCTGCCGGACAGGACGCAGCCCGTCATCGTTGATGAGATCCAAAAACTTCCGGCTCTCCTCGATGAGGTCCACTCCTTGATGAGCCGGCACGGCCTGCGATTCATCCTCACCGGATCGAGCCCCCGAAAACTTCTCCGCGGTGGCGGCAACCTGCTCGGCGGGCGGGCCGTTCGCTTTGATCTCCTGCCGCTCACGTCGGCGGAGATTCCTGACCTTTCCTTGGACCGGGCCCTCAACCGCGGCCTGTTGCCCCCGCACTATCTCTCGGAACGGTTCGCGTCGCGGCTGGGTGCCTACGTCGGCGATTATCTTCGGGAGGAAGTGATGGCCGAAGCGCTCACCCGCAACCTGCCTGCGTTCCAGCGGTTCCTGGAGGCTGCTTCATTCTCGAACGGCCAGATCGTCAACGCGGCCACGATCGCCCGGGAGATCGGTGTCGCGGCAAACACCATTCGCGGCTACTTCGAGATCCTCGTGGACACGCTCGTTGCAACCTGGCTGCCGGCCTGGACAAAGCGGGCGAAGCGTCGCGTCATCCAGGCGCCACGGTTCTGGTTTTTCGACGTCGGAATCGTCAATGAGCTGAGCCGGCGGGGCACGCTTTTCCCAGGCTCGTCGGACTTCGGTGCGGCCTTCGAGCACTTCATCTTCATGGAACTGCGTGCCCACGCGATCTCCTCACCGCGCGGCACGGGGCTGCCCGTGAGCTACTGGCGAACGGCATCGGGCATCGAGGTCGATTTCATCCTCGGAAACGCCGAGGTCGCGGTCGAGGTCAAGGCGACTGACCGTCCCACGACAGACCACCTCAAGGGCCTGCGTGCTTGGCGAGAAGAGCATCCAAGCAGCCGCTGCCTGCTCGTCTGCCGCTGCCCCCGTGGCCGGCGGACAGAGGACGGCATCGAGATTCTGCCCTGGGCAGATTTTCTGAGACGGCTGTGGCGAAACGAAATCGGTCCCCGCTAGTTTTCCACCGGACTGGTCTTTCCCGGCTGGCCCGTGGCGCGAAGCGTGGCTCTCGGAGCCGCAGGCAGCGGAATTCTGGTTGGCGTTTGCAGGGCGGATGACATAATGCCCGCGACCCGATTCCCCTGCCCCGCCCGTCCAGCCCCCGCCTGCCTCCTGCTGGAGCGACTTCCGTGGTCGATGACGAACTGCTCCGCCGCGATGTGAGCCTCTTGGAGGGCATGCTCGCCGACGTGATCCGCGATCTCGAAGGGCCCAAGGCCCTTTCGCTCGTCGAGGAAATCCGCGGGCTGGCCCGGGCCCGGCGGGCCGGCGAGCAGGCGGCCGAGGCCGCCCTCGATGCCCGGATCGCCGCCCTCGACGACCGCCAGGCCTCGGTCGTGGCCCGGGCCCTGAGCGTGTTCTTCGACCTGGTCAACATCGCCGAAGACCGGCAGCGGGTGCGGGTGCTCCGCGACCGGGAGCGAGAGCGTGATCCGCTGCCGCTGGTCGAGTCGCTGGCCGGCGGGATCGCCGAGCTCGCCGCGGCCGGCCTCTCGGCCGCCCAGATCCAGGCCGCCCTCGACCGGCTCGCGGTGGAGCTCGTGTTCACGGCCCATCCCAGCGAGGCCAAGCGGCGGAGCATCCGGGCCAAGCTCCGGCGGATGCGGAAGTGCCTCGAGCTGCTCGACAACCCCGACATGCTGCCCCGGGAACGCCGCCGCCTCGAGGCCGAGATGCGGGCCGAGCTGGCCGTCCTCTGGCAGACCGAGTTTCTCCGGCCCACCCGGCCGGCGGTGCTCGACGAGGTTGACCGCGGCCTCTCCGTGATGCCCCGGATCTGGGAGGCGGTGCCCCAGGTCTACGCCTCGGTGCGGCACGCCCTGGCCGACACCTTCCCCGGCGGCAGCTTCCGGATCCCCACCTTCCTCACCTTCGGCTCCTGGATGGGGGGCGACCGCGACGGCAATCCGTTCGTGACGGCCGCCGTCACCGCCGCCACGCTCGACCGGCTCCGGCTGGCGGCGATCGACCGACACCTCGAATGGTGCAGCCGGCTCTCCGACGTGCTCACGATCTCGCTGGCCGCCGCCTCCGGAGGCCGGCCGCTGGCCGAGCGGCTGGCCGAGCTGGCCGCCGCCCATCCGGAGCTGGCCGCCGCGGTGTCCGGCTTCGACGAGCAGGCCGTCTACCGCCGCTGGCTGGCCTTGATCCGGCTCCGGCTGGAGGCGGCCCGCCGGGTCCGGCTCGAGTATCCGGCGGCCCCGCCCCTGGCCTACCGCTCGGGGGCCGAGTTCGTGGGCGACCTGGCCCTGCTCGTGGCCTGCCTCGAGGCCGACCACGGCCTGTCGCTCGACTCGCTGCCGCAGGCCTGGCTCGACCTGGCCCGCACCTTCGGCCTCCACATGACCTGCCTCGACGTCCGCCAGGATGCCCGGGCCTATGCCGACATCCTCGGCGCGGTCTTGGCGGCGGCCGGCCTCCTGCCCGACGCGGCGGCCTACGGCCTGCTCGACGACGCGGCCCGGGCCCGGCTCCTGGTCGAGTCGCTGGGAACGGTGGGCGAGGTGCCCCGCGAGTCGCTGCCCCCCCTGGCCATCGACACCCTCGACCTGTTTCGGCTCCTCCACACCGCGGCGGTCCGGTTCGGTCCTGAGTGTCTGGGTGGGGCGATCGTGAGCCTCACGCAGTGCCCGGCCGACGTCCTGGGGGTGCTCTGGCTCTGGCAGTGGGCCCGGAGCCGGGCGGCGGCGGCCGGCGAGCCGGTAGCCGACCACGACATCGCCGTCGTGCCGCTGTTTGAAAAAATTGGCGACCTCGAGCGGGCCGCCGAGACGCTCGGCACGATCCTCGACGAGCCGGCCTACCGGGCCCACCTGGCCGGCCGCGACGACCGCCAGCTCGTGATGGTCGGCTACTCCGACAGCACCAAGGACGGCGGCTATCTGGCCGCCTGCTGCGGGCTGCAGACCGCCCAGGAGCGGCTCCACGCGGCCGCGGCGGCCCGGGGCGTGAAGCTCACCTTCTTCCACGGCCGGGGCGGCTCGCTCGGCCGGGGCGGTGGCCCGGCGGCCCGCGGCATCCTCTCGCTGCCGGCCGCTACGCTCGACGGCAGCCTCCGGCTGACCGAGCAGGGGGAGGTGCTCGCCGAACGCTACGACGACGTCGAGATCGCCCGCCGCCACCTCGACCAGGTGACCTGGGCCACGCTCGTCGCCTCGACC
>CAYRNG010000286.1:0-6280 GCA_964425395.1 uncultured Candidatus Kuenenia sp.
TTGCCCGTGCTATCTCGCCGGACGCTCGCTGGGGACTGTCCCCGCCGCGGGGACTGTCCCCCTTCGGCATTGTCCCCCTTCGGCATCCTTCCTCCGGACGGTTTCCAACGCCGTCGAGATGGCACGGGCAACCCCTCCCGTGGACTGGATTTTCGCGTGTGGGTCGTTCTCTCCGCTTCCACGCACCGTCTTCTGGCTTGCGCCAGGGGTTTCTATGTGCAGCGCGCGTGTCCAATAGAAACCCCGGGCGCGAGCCCGGGGACGGTGGGAATGAAAACCACCCCGCCCTCCACACCGCAAGACAAGAAAGGGGACAGTCCCCGAAGCGGGGACAGTCCCCAGGCAAGAAAGGGGACAGTCCCCGAAGCGGGGACAGTCCCCGCCCTACGCCACGCCGCCCAGCACGGTGGCCCGCGCGACCCGGCCGACGCCCAGCATGTAGGCCGCCGTGCGGAGCGAGACCTGCCGCGACTGGGAGAGCTGCCAGACCTGCTCGAAGGCCTCGCCCAGGATCCGGTCGAGCTCCTGGCGGACCCGGTTGATGCCCCACTGGTAGTGCTGCCGGTTCTGGACCCACTCGAACCAGCTGGCCGTCACGCCGCCGGCGTTGGCGAGGATGTCGGGCAGCACGATCGTGCCGCCAGCGGCGAAGATGGCGTCGGCCTCGGGCTCGATCGGCTCGTTGGCCGCCTCGACGATCAGCGGGGCCCGGATCGAGGCCGCGTTGGCGCTGGTGATCACTCCCCCCAGGGCCGCCGGGATGAGCACGTCGCAGTCGGCGGCCAGAAGCTCGGCCCCGGTGATCGCGTCGCCGCCGGAAAAACCCTCTAGCCGGCCGCCGTGCTCGCGGGCGTGGCGGAGCAGTTCGAGCACGTCGAAGCCGGCCGGGTTGTGGTAGGCCGCCGAGGCGTCGCCTACCGCCACGATCCGGCACTCGGCGTCGCGGAGATACTTGGCCGCGTGGGTGCCGACGTTGCCGAAGCCCTGGAGGGCGATCCGCGTGCCGGGGATCCGACGGCCGAGCCGGCCGAGCAGCTTGAGCGTGAGCGCGCCTACGCCCCGGCCGGTCGCCTCCTCGCGGCCCGGGATGCCGTGGTAATCGACCGGCTTGCCGGTCACGCAGGCCGGGGCGAAGCCGTGGTACTTGCCGTATTGGTTCATGATCCAGGCCATCATGTCGGCGTTGGTACCCATGTCGGGGGCCGGGATGTCGACGTCGGGGCCGAACAGGTCGTGGATCGCGTCCACGAATCGGCGGGTCACCCGCTCGAGCTCCCGGAGCGAGCAGCCGGATGGGTCGAGGGCCACGCCTCCCTTGGCGCCGCCGTAGGGGATGTCCACGACCGCCGTCTTCCAGGTCATCAAGGCCGCCAGGGCCCGGACGTCGTCGAGATCGACCTCGGGGTGGTAGCGGAGGCCTCCCTTGAAGGGGCCGCGGGCGTCGTTGTGCTGCACCCGGTAGCCGATGAAGGTGGCCAGCTCACCGGAGTCGCGCTCGATCGGGATCTGGACCTGCACCTCCCGCTTGGCCGTCAGGAGCAGCCGCCGCATGCTCTCGGAGAGGTCGAGCTCGTCGGCGGCGCCGTCGAAATAGATGCGAATCGCGTCGGTGGCACGCACGGGTGGCCGGACCTCCTGAGGCGGGACGGGCAGGGCGGCCGCAGGCGGGCCGGAGGCGAGGATGATACCGGTGCCCGGCGGAGGGCCACAACCGGACGGGGTCGAATCGCCTCCCAATCGGTAGGATACAAGAGAAGGTTTTGCCCATGCCCGTGCCCACCGCCGCCCAAGTCTGGGAACTCCTCGCCCGCACTCGGCTCGTGCCTGCCGAAGCTGTCGCAGCGCTTCGCACCGAGCATGCTGCCGCAGTCGGCGCCGGCGGCGACGGCAAGGCGATTGCCCGCTGGCTGGCTGAGCGGGGTGTGATCACTCCCTGGCAGGCCAAGCGGCTCGCGATTGGAAACCCGGGGCCGTTCTTCCTGGGCGATTACCGGCTGCTCAAGCGGCACGAGCGCGACGGCGAGGAGCTCGTGTTCACCGCCCGGCACGAGCCCTCCGGCCGGGACGTGATGCTGGTGCTCCTCAGCCGCACGCGGTGCAAGGAGCTCGACGTCTGGACCGAGATCGTGCAGCGGACCCGGGCGGCCACCGAAACGACCGACCCGATGCTCGGCCGCACCTGGAGCCTCGAACAGCACGAGGGGAGCCGATTCATCGTCTGCGAGGAGGTGAGCGGCGGGAGCCTGGCCGACGAGCTCGAGCAGGCGGGCCCCTTGCCGGCCGTGCAGGCGGGCGTGCTCGTCTCGCAACTGGCCCGGGCGGTGGCCGACATCCATTCCCAGGGGGGCGTGCACGGCAGCCTGTCGCTCGAGGTCTTGCGGCGGGAGCCGCCGCCGGGAGGCGTGCCCCGGACCGGCCGGGTGCGGCTCATCCAGTTTCCACTGGCCGGCGACCCCCACCGCGTGCTTCTCCGGCCGTGGGAGAAGGACGAGGAGATTCCCCGGCTCGGCCGGCAGGCCTGCTATGTGGCCCCGGAACTCACGCTGCCCGGTGCCGTCTGCGACCAGCGATCCGACGTCTACGCGATCGGCGCCGTCCTCTACGCCCTGCTCACGGGCACGCCCCCGTGCTGGGAAGGAGATGCCACGAAGACCCTCCGCCGGGCTGCCCTGGGGGAAGGGGCCCGGCCGCTTGCTCCGCCGGAGGTCTCGCCGGAGATTGGCAGGCTCGTGGGCTACCTGATGGCCCGCGATCCGGCGGACCGCTACCAAAACGCGGCCGAGGCGGCCGAGGCGGTGGCCACCACGCTGGGCCTGGCGGGGTCGGCGCCAGCGGCCGTCCGACTCCCGAACGACCAGGTTCCAGGGAAAGCGGCGGCTGCCGGCGGCGGCCCGGTGGCCACCCCGCTGCCGTCCAGCGACGAGTCGGCTGTCGAGCGAACGTTCCGCCGCCGGGCGGCGCGGCTGCGGATGATCGGGGGAGCGGTCACGCTGGCGGTGCTGGGGGGCGTGGCCGCGCTGATTGTCAGCCGGATCGACTTCAGCACCCCCACCCATCACCCTCCGATCATCAGGCCGCCGGTGGCCCGCACCGATCCGCCGCCCGAGACACCGCGGGCTCCCGACGATCGGCCCGGCGGCCAGTCCGAATCACCGGAGCCGGCCGCCTCCGGCGAGCGGCTGCCCGATGCCGCGATCCGGCAGATTGTCGTGGCCGACGACTCGCTTCCCTGGGCCTCGCCGACCACCGGCCCGCGGCCCCGGCTAGCCTACCTGCCGCCGGGCTCGCAACTGGGGCTCGTGGGCCGGCCGGCCGATCTCCTGGCGACCGAACCGGGGCGGCTGTTTCTTGAGTCGCTGGGACCGGTGGCCAAGGCGGCCCTCGGCAGGGCGGCGGCGTTCTGCGGCTGCCGGGAGGCCGACATCGAACTCGTGCAGGCGGGCTGGCAGGCGGGCGAGGGCGACGAGATCCTGGCGGGCTACGCCGTGCGGCTGGCGGCCGGTCGGTCGGTGGTTGCCGACGAGCCGGCCCGGCGGCAGGCCTGGGGGGCGACCACGGCCCGGGAGATCGCCGGCGAGACCGTGCACGTCGGCAAGCCATTCTCGTTTTGGGTGCCCTCCTGGGAGGAGGGCCGGGTGCTCGTGATCGCCTCCGATGCCACCCTGGCGACGGCGGTGCCGGGGCTGCCGGTGGGCGGCCCTCCCGGCGAGCGGGATCCCGACCGGGCGGCCGGCGGTGGCCCGGCCGCCGGTGAGCCCTTCATCGCGAGCATCGTGCGGCAGTCGCTCGAGGCCCGCGACCGGCCGGCCGAGGCCCTCCTGGCCGATCTGCCGCTCCAGCTCGAGACGCTCGTCGGGATGCTCGACGCCCAGTGGCACGTCACGCTCTTCGGCTCGCCCCACTACCTCCTTAACCGGGGCCGGGGCGTGCTCGCCGGGCCGCTGGCGAAGCTCGTCACTCCGCTCAGGCACCTGTTCGGCGAATCGATCCGGGGGGCGGCCCTCTCGGCCCACGTGGCCGATCAGACCTACCTGGAGCTCGACGTGGTGGCCGAGCGGGACCCGCCCGCCCGGGCCTTCGCCCCGCAACTGGCCGAGCACGTCGAGGAACTGCCGACGACCATTGAAGACTACTGTGTCCAGCTGACACCGAGCCCCTACGGCCGGGTGCTCGTGATGCGGCTGCCGGGGATGCTGCGGTACCTCGTGACCAACATGCGGGTCGGCGTGGAGGGCAACGGAGTGGTTCTCAACGCCTACCTGCCGCCGGCGGCAGCCCACAACCTCGCCCTGGCAGCCGAGTTGGCCCTGGCCCAGTCGCCGGGGGCCGCCCTGGCCGTGGCCGGCCCGACCCCGCCGGCCGGCTCGTCCCCGGCAGACTCGCCGGCCCCGCCGGCAGGGGCGCTTGGCAAGCTCCAGAAGAGAATCACGATCGTCTTCCCCCGCGACACGCTCGAGATGGCCATCCAGATGGTCTCCGAGGAGGTCGGCGTGCCGATGGAGATCCTGGGCACCGACCTCCAGCTCGACGGCATCACCCAGAATCAATCGTTCGGCCTCGAAGCCCGCGACCAGACCGCCGCCGAGGTGCTGCGGACGATCCTCACCCAGGCGAACCCCGACGGCAAGCTGGTCTACATCGTCCGCACGGAGGACGGGGTCGAGAAGATCCTCGTCACCACCCGGGCCCAGGTCGAGAAGCGGGGCGACCCGCTGCCTCCGGAGTTCGAGGCGGGCAAGCGGTAATCCACGAGCGGCAGCCGGTCAGCCCAGCAGCGTCATCGCGATCCCCATGTAGACCAGGATCCCGAGCACGTCCACGAGGGCCGACACGAAGGGATTGCTCATCAGGGCCGGGTCGAGGCCCAGTGAGCGGAAGATCAGCGGCAGCACCGAGCCGATCAGCGAGCCGATCAAGACCACGCTGAAGATCGTGGCCGGGATCACCACGGCCTGGGCGGGCGTGGGGGCGTAGAACAGGGCCAGTAGGAAGCCCGGCAGGGCCAACAGCGCCCCCAGCAGCGTGCCCAGCACGAGCTCCCGGCGGAGGATCCGCTTCCAGTCGGAGAGCGCACAGTCGCCGGTCGAGAGGGCCGTGATCACGAGCGTGGCCGACTGGTTGCCCGAGTTGCCGCCGCTGGCGATTACCAGCGGGATGAAGGCCACCAGCCAGAGCTGGCTCGGGTCGGGCTCCCAGTTGGCCAGCACCATCGCCGTGACGGTGGCCGTGGCGAACAGGATCATCAGCCAGACCCCCCGCTTCCAGGTCATCGAGGCGATCGCGGCCTCGAGGTAGCCCTCGCCGAGCGGGGAGATGGCGGCGATCCGCTGGGCCTCGTCGGTGGCCTCCTGGCGGACCGCGTCGAGGACGTCGTCGTGGGTCACGATCCCCACCAGCCGGGCCTGGTCGTCGACGATCGGGATGGCGATGAAGTCGAACCGGGCCAGCAGGTCGATCACCTTCTCCTGCGGCTCGTCCACCCGGACGGCGACCACCTCTCGCTCCATCAGGTCGGCCACCAGGGCGGTGGGCCGGGCCAGGATCAGGTCGCGGAGCGAGACGACGCCGAGCAGCTTCCGCTCGGCGTCGAGCACGTAGATCGAGTAGATCGACTCGCTGTCGGGGGCCTGGGAGCGGAGCCGGGCGATCGCCTCCCCGGCCGTGATCTCGGCGGGCAGGGAGGCGTATTCGGTGGTCATCAGGGCCCCGGCCGAGTCCTCGGGGCAGGAGAGGAGCATCCGGATGTCGTGCCGCTGGGCCTTGGCGACCAACGGCAGGATCTCTTCCACGAAGCCGGGCTCGAGCTCGCGGAGCAAATCGTCGCGATTGTCGGCCGCCATCCACTCGATGAGCGGGCCGAGCCGGGCCCGGTCGGCCGATTCGAGCAGGCTCACCTGCCGGGCGAGTGGGTAGTAGGGAAAGATTTCGGCCTGCCGCTCGGCCGGCACGGTCTCGAGCAGCTGCCAGATCTCGGCGTCGCTGAGCCCCTCGGAAAACTCCGCCACGGTGACCGGATGGAGCTCCTCGGCCACCTCGCGAAGGCCGCCTGAGTCGCCCTCGGCGAGCATCATCCGCAGCTCGGGAATCAGGATCGGATTGGCGGCGGGCATAGGGGGCAGACGGCCGGGAGGGGCGGCCTATACTGCGAGAGTTCAGCGACCGCGGATCAAGTATGCCATGAACGCCCGAATCGAAGTCGCCCCCGGCAGCCCCCCCCCCCCCCCCCCCGCGGGGCGGGGGGGGGCGGGGGGGGGGGGGGGGGGGGGGGGGGGGGGGGGGT
>CAYRNG010000287.1:0-5767 GCA_964425395.1 uncultured Candidatus Kuenenia sp.
AAGCGGTATCAGAAGGGCGTGATCACCGACGGCGAGCGGTACAACTCGGTGCTCGACGCCTGGACGCACGCCCGCGAGCAGATCACCAAGGAGATGATGGCCGAACTGGAGCAGGACACCGACGCCAAGGACAACCGCCGCAGCGGCTACGTCAATCCGATCCAGCTGATGGCCCAGTCGGGCGCCCGCGGCGGCGTCGAGCAGATCCGCCAGCTGGCCGGGATGCGGGGTCTGATGGCCAAGCCCTCAGGCAAGATCATCGAGACGCCCATCAAGGCGAACTTCCGTGAGGGGCTGACGGTGCTGGAATACTTCAGCTCCACCCACGGGGCCCGCAAGGGCCTGGCCGACACGGCCCTCAAGACCGCCGACTCGGGCTACCTGACCCGCAAGCTGGCCGACGTGGCCCAGAACGTGGTGGTCACGATGCACGACTGCGGCACGACCCAGGGGATCACCAAGACCGTGATCTACCGGGGCGAGAAGGTCGATGTCAGCCTGGCCGACAGCATCCGGGGCCGGGTCAGCCGCTCCAACATCGTCAACCCCAAGACCAACGAGGTGATCGTCCAGGAGGACGACCTGATCAGCCGCACCCAGGCGGCCCAGATCGAGGAGCTCGGCCTCGAGAAGATCCAGGTTCGCAGTCCGCTGACCTGCGAGGCGCCGCTGGGCGTCTGTCGGCTCTGCTACGGGATGGACCTCTCCACCGGCTCGCTCGTCGAGGAGGGTATGGCGGTGGGCATCATCGCCGCCCAGAGCATCGGCGAGCCGGGCACCCAGCTGACGATGCGGACCTTCCACATCGGCGGCGTGGGCCAGCGGGCGATCGAGGAGAGCGAGAGCAAGGCCAAGCGGGCCGGCAGGGTGAAGTTCACCCGCCTGCGGACGGTGGAGAACGAGCAGGGCGAGTCGATCGTCTTGGCCCGCAACTGCGAGATGGCCATCGTCGATGCCAAGGGGCACGAGCTGGAGAAGTTCGAGATCCCGGCCGGCGCGATCCTCAAGGTCAAGGAGGACGAGGACGTCAAGGCGGGTGCCGTGCTCGTTCAGTGGGACCCGCACTCGATCCCGATCCTCGCCGAGGTGGCCGGCAAGGTCCGCTACGAGGACGTGGTCGAAGGAGAGACGCTCCGAATCGAGAAGGATCCCAGCGGCCACCTCCGGCGGATGGTGATGGAGCACAAGGGGGTCTATCACCCGCAGATCGTCCTCGAGGACGAGAGCGGCCAGATCCAGGAGTTCTATTACCTCCCCGAGAAGGCCTACATCGAGGTCTCGCCGGGCGAGATGGTCAAGGCCGGCCACGTGCTCGCCAAGACGCCCCGTGAGGCCAGCGGCACCCAGGACATCACCGGCGGCCTGCCTCGGGTCACCGAGATCTTCGAGGCCCGCAAGCCCAAGGATCCGGCGATCATGGCCGAGACCGACGGCAAGGTGGAGATCAGCAAGGAGAAGCGGCGGGGGAAGCGGGCGATCCTCGTCAAGAGCGACAGCGGCGTGGAGCACGAGCACCTCGTGACCCACGGCAAGCACCTCCGGGTGCATCCGGGCGACTTTGTCCGGGCCGGCGAGGCCCTCGTGGACGGGCCGCTGGTTCCCCACGACATCCTCCGGATCTCCGGCGAGGAGGCGGTGCAGCAGTATCTCGTGCGGGAGATTCAGAACGTCTACCGCAGTCAGCGGGTCGACATCGACGACAAGCACATCGAGATCATCGTCTCGCAGATGCTCCGCAAGGTGAAGATCGAGACCGTCGGCGACACGAGCCTCCTGCCGGGCAGCGTGCTTGACAAGTTCGAGTTCCGGCAGGCCAATGATCGGCTCGCCGGGGCCCTCCGGATTACCGACAAGGGAGACAGCGAGTTCGCCGTGGGCAGCATCGTGCCCAGGGACGTGCTCGACCAGGCCAACGCCCAGATCGAGACGCTCGGCGGCGCTCCGGCCAAGGGCACCACGCCCAAGCCGGCCTCGGCCAGCACCCAGCTGCTCGGGATCACCAAGGCCAGCGTTCAGAGTTCGAGCTTCATCTCGGCGGCCAGCTTCCAGGAAACGACGAAGGTGCTCACCGAGGCCGCCCTGGCGGGCAAGACCGACAATCTCGTGGGCCTCAAGGAGAACGTGATCCTGGGCCACCTGATCCCCGCCGGCACCGGCTTCAACACCTACCAGTCGGCGGAGGTCCGGGTCCGGCCCGAGGCGCTCGAGGCCCTCCGGTTCGATCCCGAAAGCATCCTCGCCAAGCAGTTTCCGCTGCTCGAGGCCGTGAGCGATGAGGCCGCGGCCAGCGGCGAGCCGGCGGGGGGCGGGGGGCCCCCCCCCGGCCCCGCCCCCGCGGCGGGGGGGCGGGGGGGGGGGGGGGGGGGGCCGGGGCCGGGGGGGGAGCCGGCGGGGGGCGTGGCCACCCTCGAGGCCCCGGCCGACGAGCAGTAGCGATTGGGGGGATTGTCGGGGCGGAGATTGTCCTGGAGTCTTCCGCCGACCGAACTACTGTTGAAGAGGCAGTTCCCGCCTCGGCTGACAGTTTTCGGAGACTTCCCCATGCCGCTCATCCGTCACCGTGCCTTTGTCCTGGCCCTGCTGGCGGTCGTGGTCGTTGGCCTGGCAGTCCCCAGGCCGGCGGCGGCCCAGCGGTTCAATCCCTACGCCGAACCTGAGGAGGCCCTGCCTCCGCTGGCGGCCGACGGCACGATCCAATGGGGCGTGTTCTACAAGTTGCCTTCGATCCAGCAGAACTACGAGCGGCTCTGGAACATGGGAGCTTGCCGGGGCACGAGTCGGGCGATCACCGAGCCGGTCAAGCGGAACAAGTTGCTCATCGACCGCCTGCCCGAGGCTGACTACGAAGGCATGGTCGTGGGAGCCGTCGGCACGCTCGCCGGGGGCATGGTGGCCTTCCACGAGCCGGGAACCTGGGCCGGCGCCCAGCCGCTGGTGGCGCAGTTGCATCCCGCCGGCGTCACGCGACTCAAGGTCGTGGGGCGGGTGCCGGCGACGATCCTCCAGCCCGGCCTTGTGGTTCGCCTCATGGCCGAGGTCGATGAGAAGGGCCGCGGCAGCGAGCCGATCACGGCCTTTGATGTGGTCACGCCGCCGGCCGAATACCAGCCCGACCCGGTCCGGGCCGGCACGCGGGGCGCCGTAGTGGGCACCGTACGGTCGATCCACGGCGAGGTGCTTACGCTCCACGTGGACGCTGGCCGAATCCGCCGACTCACGCTGGCGGTCGATCCGGAGGCGATCGCCACGCTCGATGCGGCCCGGCTCGACCTGGTGGCCCCCGGCGACAAGGTCGCCCTCCGTGGCCGGATCTGGAGCGGTGAGGGGGCGATGGGGGCCGGCACGGTGTTCGCCTCCGAGATCACGATCTCCAAGCCGCCGCTGCCCGGCGAGGTCGTCGCCCTGGGCGGCGGGGCGGCTGAGAACCGGCCCTGAATCCCCCTGCTGGAATCGCGACCCTGCCGGGCATACAGTGGCAACGAGCCGGGGCCGGCGGGGCCCCGGGCGAAGTCGCAGGGAACCGGCAGACGACGAGCCGGGAGGCGAGCCATGAAACGGTCGGTGGCCTGGACCGTGACGGAAGGGGGCCGTGTGCCCGTGGCCCGGGTCGCCGCCCGGACGCTCCGCAAGCGGCTGGAAACGGTCTGGTCGGAGCTGCGGGGGGCCTGCCGGCAGCGGCATGACCCGGAGCGGGTGCACCAGCTGCGGGTCGCCACCCGGCGGACCCTGGCGGCCCTGGCCGTGTTTCGGGATCTGGTGCCGGCCCGCCGCCGGCGGTGGTTTGAGAAGCGGCTCCGCCGGATCCGCCGGGCGGCCGCCATGACCCGTGATCTCGACGTCCTCACCGGCCATCTTTCAGAGCCCGCGGCCGCCGACCGTGCGGCCGAACCGCGGCTGCTCGCGGCCCGCGCCCGCCGCCGCCTGGTGACGATGCTGGCCAAGCGGCGGGATCTCTCCCGGGAGCCGATTCGCCAGGTCCGAGAGGCATGCCTGGCGGCTGACTGGCCCGGCCGGGTGGAGCGGCTCATCGAGGGCATCGGCCGGCGGGATTCCAGCGAGCCCTTTGCGGCCTACGCCCGGTGGCGGTTTCCCGTGCTGCTCGAGCGGTTCTTCAGCCGGGCCGATCGCAAGCTCACCGACGCCGCCGAGATCCATCGCCTCCGGATCGCCGGCAAGAAGCTCCGCTACGCCCTCGAGATCTTTGCGCCGGTCTTTCCGGCCGCCACCCGGACGGCCTGCCTGGAAGCCCTCGAAATGCTCCAGGAGACCCTCGGTCGGTTCACCGATCACGCCGCCGCCGCGGACCGGTTTCGCCGCTGGGCGCGGGAGGACGGGGTGGGGGCCGACCGCGAGACGCTCGCCGCCCTCCGTCGGCTGGAGGACCGCCGGGCGGAGAAGGCCCGGCGGGCGTTTGTGAAATGGTGGAAGCCCGGCCGCCGCCGTGAGCTTCGCAGGCGGTTCGAGCAGACGCTTGAGCGGGAGTCGGCATGAGAAAAACCTCCGCCACCGACCGGGCGTTACCGGCACGGCGGAGCCTGCCCGCCCTGCTCTGGGTCATGCCTTTACTCTTGGCCGCCGTCGTCGGCATCTCCTGGCTGCGGCCTGCGAACCGGCCCTCTCCATCCGCCCCCGCCGCTGGATTCGCCGCCACCCGGGAAGCGAGCCGCCGGCCGCCCGGCCCGGCCCCGGCCGGCATGGTCTGGATTCCCGGAGGCGAATTCTCGATGGGCTGTGCCGATCCCCGCGGGCTCCCCAACGGCGGCCCCGACCCAATGGCCGACGCCCGGCCGATCCACCGCGTCAGGCTCGACGGCTACTGGATGGACGCCCATCCCGTCACCAACGGTCAGTTTGCCGCCTTCGTGGCCGCCACCAGCTACCGCACCGTCGCCGAGCGGCCCCTGCGGCCCGAGGATTTCCCGGGGGCGGCCCCGGAGAACCTGGTGGCTGGGTCGATCGTGTTCACGCCCCCGTCAGAGGCCGTGCCGCTGCGGGATGGGCCGGCGGGCCACCTCCGCTGGTGGGCCTACCTGCCGGGTGCCTCCTGGCAGCATCCGCTGGGGCCGGAGAGTTCGATCGCTGGCCGTGACGATGAGCCGGTGGTGCACGTGGCCTTTGAAGACGCCGAGGCCTATGCGGCCTGGGCCGGCAAGCGGCTGCCCACCGAGGCCGAATGGGAATTCGCCGCCCGCGGCGGGCTGACGGGGAGCGTCTACCCCTGGGGCGACGAGTTTCAGCCGGCCGGCCGCTGGATGGCCAACACCTGGCAGGGCCGGTTTCCGATCGAGAACACCGCGGCCGACGGCTTCGCCGGCATCGCCCCGGTCGGCAGCTACGCCCCCAACGGCTACGGCCTGTTCGACATGTCCGGCAACGTCTGGGAATGGTGCAGCGACTGGTATCGCCCCGACACCTACGCCCGCTCGGCCCGGCAGGGCGTGGTTGAGAATCCCCGCGGGCCGGCCGACAGCTTCGACCCCCAGGAGCCGGGCCAGCCCAAGCGGGTCCAGCGGGGGGGCTCGTTTCTGTGCAGCGACCAGTACTGCGCCCGCTACATCGTGGGCACCCGCGGCAAGGGTGAAATCTCCAGCGGCACCAACCACGTCAGCTTCCGCTGCGTGCAAGACCCCTGAGCCAGCCCTTACCGTTGGTCGGGGTTGCCCGTGCTATCTCGCCGGACGCTCGCTTCCGGCATCCTGCCTCCAGCTCGCTCGATGGAAACCGTCCTTCGCCATCCTGGCTACGGACGGTTTCCAACGCCGCTCGA
>CAYRNG010000288.1:0-3333 GCA_964425395.1 uncultured Candidatus Kuenenia sp.
CGAGACGGGGCAGCGAAACGAGACGCTCGTCGTGTTCATGAGCGACAACGGCGGGGTCGAGTCGCTCACGAACGCCTACGTCGGCGACGTGCCCGACTCGCCGCTCAACAGCGAGAACGACCCGCTCCGGGGCCAGAAGAACACGCTCTGGGAAGGGGGCGTGCGGGTCTGTGCCTTCGCCAGCTGGCCGGGCGTGCTCAGGCCGCGAAAGTGCTCGGCGGTGATCCATGCGGCCGACTGGTTTCCCACGCTCGCGGGACTGCTCGAGCTCGAGCAGGGCCAAAGCCTGGATTGGGACGGAATCGACCGCTGGGCAGCGATCACTGGGGCGGGCGACGCGGCCCGGCCCAAGCCGCTCGCTATCGTGCACGCAAGCGGCCGGGCGGTGTACGAGAGTGACCAGGACGGCGACTGGAAGCTGATCGTGCGAAAGAAAGGCCCCGCGGAGCTCTACGACCTCACGGCCGATCCCTTCGAGCAGCGCGACCTCGCCGCCGAGCAGCCTGGCGTGGTGGAGCGGCTCGCGGCCCTCGCCGCCACGGACGCCGCGGGCGACCTCGCTGAGGTGCCGGCAGACCTCAGGGACGTGCCGCCCTGACGAGTCCGTCTTCGGCCATGTCGCGGGCGTGGTAGCTCGACCGCACGAGCGGGCCGCTGGCCACCTTGCGGAAGCCCAGGCCGCGGGCGATTCGCCCCAGCTCGTCGAACTCCTCCGGCGGCACGTAGCGATCCACTGGCAGCGATTCGAGCGTGGGCTGGAGGTATTGGCCGAGCGTGAGGTAATCGACACCGTGGTCGAGCAGATCCGCGAACACGTCGAGGAGTTCCTCCCGGCTCTCGCCGAGGCCGAGCATCAGCCCGCTCTTGGTCTTGACCTCGGGCTCGAGCCGCTTGGCCCGGGCCAAGAGTTCGAGCGTCCAGGCGTAGACGCTCTTGCGGCCGCGGACGGTGCGGTAGAGCCGGGGCACCGTCTCGGTGTTGTGGTTGAACACTTCGGGCCGCGATTCCATCAGCCTCTCGAGGGCCCCCTCCTTGCCGAGAAAATCGGGCACCAGCACCTCGATCGTGGCCCCCGTCGCCGCCCGGACCGCCTCGACCGTCCGGCGAAAGTGCTCGGCGCCGCCATCGGACAGGTCGTCGCGGGTGACGCTCGTGATCACGACATGCGCCAGGCCCAGCCGCCTCGCCGCCTCGGCCACCCGCTCGGGCTCGTCCCCCTCGAGCTCTTCGGTCTTGCCCCGGGGCACGGAGCAAAAGCCGCAGGGTCGGGTGCAGACGTTGCCCAAGATCATGAAGGTGGCCGTCCGCTGCGACCAGCACTCGAGCCGGTTGGGGCACTTGGCCGACGAACAGACCGTCTCCAGGCCCAGCTCCGCCACGACCGCCGCTGTTTCGCCGAGGCCGCCGCCGGGGGCGAGGTTCTGCCGCAGCCAGGGGGGCAGGCGGCGGACGGGGGGCGGCGCCGCCGGCTCGGCGAGCGACACGATCGGCAGGGAGAGGCTGGCAGAGGCGTTATCCGACACGGCTGACAATTCCGGGGTGGGTGGGGCCGGCTGTCGCGATCGCGACGGGGAAGCCCGCGTGGATGTGGGTCTGGGGGCAACCAAGCGCCGGGCCGACCGCCTCCACCAGGGCCGTGCGGGCGTCTTGGAGCCGCACCCGCCGCTGGATGTCGGCCTCGACCGAGCCCATCGAGACCGGCAGCCGACCAGCCGCCGCCGGCAGCCGGGCCGACACGATTCGGTGGTGGAGCTCGAGGGCCGGGCAGACGTTCACGAACGCCCCGTGGGCCACGACGCCGCGGCGGACGGCCATCCCGACGGCCGCGAGCAGCCCGGTCCGGCCGAAGATGCCCGCCACGCCCGGATGCCGGATCGGGCCGGCATGAATTGTCTCCAGAGCCGCCGCCAGCCCCCGCTCGAACCGCTCCAGGCAGCCGCCGGCGTCGTGCGGGCCGAGGCCGAGGTCGGCCAGGGCTGCGAACAGCGACACGCAGACCTGCCCCGGACCGTGGAGGACCGCTCCACCGCCGCGGCCGGTGAACCGCACGGCCAGCTGCCGCGAGGCCAACTCGTCGTCGCCGAGCCGCACGTCGGCCCGTGAGCCGAGCCGCCCGATCGTGATCGCGGGGGCCAGTTCGAAGACCACGAGCGTGGGCTGCCGACCACCCGGTGCTGCCGCCTCGCCGGCCAGCCGCTCAGCCAGCGCCGCATAGCCCGCCAGATCGATCCGGCCAGCCAGCCAGGTGGCCAACGGCCGGCGGGCGGAGGGAGACGGGCTGGACGAAACGGGGGGAAGCATCGAAGGGGCCAGGGCTTGGGGGGAAGGCGGCGGCGGCCGCCAGCCACTATCATAGAGTGGATCGGGCGAAGCACTGCCCTCTGCATCCTTCCCGGACCCGGCGGCGGGCTTCCTAGGCCGGCGGCAGGGCGTATTCGTCGAGCAGCGACTCGATCCGGCCGCAGACGTCGGCCATCTCCTCGGCGTCGGGCAGGAGCGTGACCCGGAAGTGATCGCGGTAGGGCACGTTGAAGCTCGAGCCCGGGGCCACGAGCACGTGCTTCCGCTCGAGGAGGTCCAACGCGAAGGCCTGGTCGTCGAAGCCCGCCAGGCCCCCCGGCAGCCGCTCGGCATGCACCCGGAGAAAGCCATACATCGCGCCCGCCGGAGCGGGTTCCAGGGCCAGCCAGCGGCTCTTGGCGACCGCGGCGAGCAACGCGGCTCGGGTGGCGTGGAGCCGGCCGCCGGGGCGGGTGAGCTCGAAGATCGACTGGTGGCCGCCGAGTGCCGTCTGGACGGCGAACTGCCCGGGCACGTTGGAGCAGAGCCGCAGCGAAGCCAAGAGGTCGATCGCCTGGAGGTAGTCGCGGGCGTGCTCCCGCTCGCCCGAGAAGACGAGCCAGCCCACCCTGAGGCCGCAGGCCCGGTAGACCTTGCTGAGCCCCGAGAAGGTCAGGCAGAGAGAGTGCCTGGCAAGCGTCGCCAGCGGCACGAACTCGGCCTTGTCATAGAGCATCTCGTCGTAGATCTCGTCGGCGCAGAGCACGAGGTGCCGCCGCTCGGCAACGTCGGCCAGGGCCCTGAGCACCTCCCGGGGGTAGACGGCGCCCGACGGGTTATTGGGATTGATGACCACGATCGCCCGGGTCCGATCGGTGACCAGGCTCTCCACCTCGGCCGGGTCGGGCACATAGCCCCGCTCGGGCCGGCAGGGGTAGTGCACCGCCTTGGCCCCGTGGATCACCACGCTCGCCGTCCAGAGCGGGTAGTCGGGGCTGGGCACGAGCACCTCGTCGCCGGGATTGAGCAGGGCCCGCATCGCCAGCATGATCA
>CAYRNG010000289.1:0-1540 GCA_964425395.1 uncultured Candidatus Kuenenia sp.
CGCACCGTCTACTCCCAGGGCAAGCTCACCAAGGACGACTACGGCCGCGACCACCACCCGCGAAACTTCTGCATGTGGATGGCCGGGGCGGGCGTGAAGCCGGGCATCTCCTACGGCGAGACCGACGACTTCAGCTACAACGTGGTCGAGAACCCGGTGCATGTGAACGACTTCAACGCCACGATCCTCCACCTGCTGGGGATCGACCACGAGCGGTTCACGTTCAAGTTTCAGGGGCTCGACCAGCGGCTCACCGGCGTCGAGCCCCAGCGGGGGGTCGGCGAGATCCTGGCCTGACCGTGGGGAACAAAAAAGGGGACATCCCCCGTTTCCTGGTCACTGACGGCGGCACGGCTTTGGCAGACCCGCCCTCGGCCTCGGTACTTGGCGGAAACGGGGGATGTCCCCTTTTTTGGGTATCCTGCCGGTCCCCTGGAGCCCACCCATGCCCGCCGCCCCCGTTACGCTCGTCTGGTTTCGCCACGACCTGCGGTTCGACGATAACCCCGCCCTCGCGGCAGCCGCGGCTCGCGGCCGGGTGGTGCCCGTCTTCATCTGGGCCCCCGCGGAGGAAGCTCCCTGGGAGCCCGGGGCGGCCTCGCGGTGGTGGCTGCACCAGTCGCTCGGGAAGCTCGCCGCGGCCCTGGCGAAGACGGGTACGCCGCTTGTGATCCGCTCGGGGCCGTCGCTGGCCACCCTCGAGAGCCTGGCCCAGGAATACGCCGCTACCCACGTCGTCTGGAACCGCCGCTACGAGCCGGCCGTCGTCAAGCGCGACACGGCGATCAAGCAGGCCCTCACAGCCGCGGGGCTGGCCGCCGAGAGCTTCAACGGCGGCCTGCTCTTCGAGCCGGTGCACGTGAAGACAAAGCAGGGGAATCCCTATCAGGTGTTCACGCCCTTCTGGCGGGCCCTGCTCGCCTGCCCTGAGCCCGCCGAGCCGGCGGCGGCCCCGCGGAAGCTCGCCGCCGCCGAGCCGGTGAAGAGGAAGGCCCAGAGCCTCGCCATAAGCGACCTCGATCTCCTGCCCGAGATCGACTGGGCCGGCACGATGCGAGAGACTTGGTCGCCGGGCGAGGCCGGAGCGGCGAAGCGGCTCGACGCCTTTCTTGCCCGGGGTCTGGCGACCTACGGCAGCGAACGCGACCGGCCCGACCACGACGGCACAAGCAGCCTCTCGCCCCACCTCCACTTCGGCGAAATCTCGCCCCGCCGAGTCTGGCACGCCGTGCGGGCGGCCGCCGGGGGCAAGCCCGCCGCCAAGATCAGCGGCAGCCCCGAGGTCTATCTGCGGGAACTCGGCTGGCGGGAGTTTGCCAGCCACCTGCTCTACCACTTTCCCCACACGACCGACGCTCCCCTGCGGGCCGACTACGCGAAGTTTCCCTGGGTGAAGGATCCGGTGGGCCTCGCGGCCTGGCAGCGGGGGCGAACGGGCTACCCCGTGGTCGATGCCGGGATGCGGCAGCTCTGGGCGACCGGCTGGATGCACAACCGGGTGCGGATGATCGTGGCGAGCTTCCTGGTCAAGGATCTGCGG
>CAYRNG010000290.1:0-4093 GCA_964425395.1 uncultured Candidatus Kuenenia sp.
CACTTGTCGGGCTGCGTCCGCAGGCTCTTGATCTCGTCGAGCCGCTCGACCGCCCGGCCGAGCCGGGCCACCACCTTGTTCTCCCCGTCGAGCAGCGTCACGCAGGCCCTGAGCTCCGGCACGAGCAGGAGGCTCTGCCAGCTGTCGATGTTCGCCGGCAGGCCGAAGCCGGGGATCGTCTCGCGGTAGGTGCCGTCAAGCTCGAAGAGCTGGAGCGTGTTGTGGGCCCGATCGGTCACCACGATCGCCGGCTCGCGGCCCGGCCGGCGGTCGACCCACAGGCCGTGGGCGGTGTTGAAGGTGCCCTCGCCCTTGCCGGGGCCGCCGAAGCACGACTGCCAGGTCGCGTCGCCGTCGTAGCGATGAATCTTGAACGAGCCGTAGCCGTCGGCCAGGAGAAACGCCGGGGCCCGCGACGTGTCGTCGTCGAGGAAGGCGATGTTGGTCGGGAGGAAGCCCTGGCGGTTCCAGGAGGGCTTGGTGGATGTGTCTTCCCCGGCCGCGTAGACGCCCGATTCCATCGGGGCCTTGCGATACCAGACGGTCTCGCCGTCGAGCGTGAGCTTAACGCAGCACTTGGCCTGCTGGTAGGCACAGACGTAGAGAAACTCGTCGCTCCCCTCGCGGCGAACCTCGATCCCGTGGCCGCCCCCCTGAAACTGGCTGCCGAAGGCCCGGATGAACGTTCCCGCGGGGTCGAAGACAAAGATCGAGGGATGATCCTTCTGGTTTTTCCGGCCCTCGTGGATCACGTACAGATTGCCGGCCGAGTCGAGGGCCACGCCGTGGGTCGTCTGCCAGCTGAACCTGTCGGGCAGCTGGGGGAAGTGATGCTTCGCCCGAAACGTATGCTCCCCCTCCCCGAGGATCGTCTCATCGGCCAGGCGGCGGGCCCGGGCGGCGGCGGGCCGGGCGGCAAGCGCCGCCCCGGCGGCGGCCAGGCCGGCGGTGAAGGTGCGGCGGGGGAGGTGATCGCTCATCGATTCGTGCTCCAGAGAAAACGGCCCGCCAGCATCGGCGGCGCTACAGTCGACCCCGACCATCCCGATGGTGCAAGTATGATGCCGCGGGCGAGAGGGTCGCCGGGCGGATTCGACGGGTCTGCCCTCGTGGCATACTACCATTGGCGACGCAAGCATCGTGTCACGGGAGCGGTGGCATGCAGATCACGTTTCTCCAGTCGGGCGGGTTCGCCGGCACGCTGCGGGGTGTGCGGATCGTCGTGGAGAGTCTCCCCGCTTCGGAGCGGGCGGAACTCGAGCGGCTCGTGGCCGGCTGCGGCATCGAGCGGTCCTGCGAGTGTTTTGACGCCGGCGGCCGCGACCGGAGGCAGTACGACCTGGCGATCGCCCGCGAGGAGCGGGTCGTGAGGCTCTCCTGCGACGAGGCGTCGGTGCCGGAGGACGCCCGGCCGCTGGTCGCCTTTCTGGCAGCACGGGCCACGCCGCAAGGCCCCGACTTCGCCCTGCCGGAGGCGACCGACACCATGGACGCCGCCGAAGCACTGTCGCGGCTGGCCGTCAGGCCCGAGTCGGCCGCTGGAGCAGCCGCCGTGACGGCCGACCGCTGGGGCCGCTTCGAGGGAGCCGTGGTGGCTCGCTGGGAGGATGACGGCCGCGAGATGACGCTGACGGAGCCCTTTGCCTACGTCGATCCGCGAGCCGCCCGCTGGGAGGCTGCGGCCGGCCGGATCGTCAACGGGGCGAGTATTCCGCGGGCCTTTTGGAGCTTCATCGGCGGGCCCTTCGCCGGCGAGTTTCGCAATGCTTCGGTGGTCCACGACGTCGCCTGCGAAGACCGCGACCGGCCCTGGCGGCCGGTGCATCGGATGTTTTACGAGGCCTGCCGCTGCGGCGGGGTGGGCGCAGTCAAGGCCAAGACGATGTACTACGCGGTGTTCCACTTCGGGCCCCGGTGGCACGTCGAGGACCGGACCACGCTCGTGGCGGGCCAGCCCCACGTGGAGCGGGTCGTCCGCGACGAGACGCCCGCCCCGCCGACCGAGGCGGAAGTGGCCGCCGTCGTGGACTACTTTGCCACGCACGACGTGCCTGCCGAAGACATCCCCACGCTCACGATCCCCGACACCGGCGACTGACATGCCCGCCTTGCCCCTCGCCGAGCCTCTTATCCGCCGGCTTCCGCCCGGTGTGGCCGGCTACGTCGGGGAATTGCTCGGCCGGCAGCCGGTGGAGGTGCGGCTGGCCCGGCCCCGGCGGACGAAGCTCGGCGATCACCGGCCACCGGCCCGGCATTTCTCGGTCCATCGGATCTCGGTCAACGACAACCTCAACCCCTACGCCTTCCTGACCACGCTCCTCCACGAGATCGCCCACGCCGCCACCTGGGAGCGGCACCGCGGCCGCCGCCGGCTCCGGCCTCACGGCCCCGAGTGGCAGGCTGAGTTCGGCGGCATCCTCCGGCCGGTGGTGGGGCAGGGCATCCTGCCGGCGGTGGTCGAGGCGGCCCTGGCCCGTTCGCTCTCCGGCGCTGCCGCGGCCACCTGCAGCGACCGGGGACTGGTGCTCGCCCTGGCCGAGTTCGACCTGCCGCCGGCGGGCCACGTCCGCGTGGAGGACCTCGCCGAGCGGGCCGTCTTCCGGGCCCCCAACGGCGGGGTCTTCCGGGCGGGCCGGCGGCTCCGCACCCGCCGGCAGTGCTTCGATCTGCGGACCGGTCGCGAGTATCGCGTGCATGGCCTGGCTCTCGTCGAGCCCCTGACCGTCGCCGCGAAACCGGCTGCCGGCCGCCGTCGCCGCTGACGGCTGGCCGAGCCGGCCCGCGGCAATCATGATGGAGGTTTCCGCTCGATCCCCCGGAGGCAGCGATGATGTCCGGCCCCACATGCCCACTGACCGGCCCGCAGGTGGTCGAGCTCTACTTCATGGAGCACCGGGCCAAGCTGCTCGACATCGCCGCCTTCCTCGACCGGCTCGACCGGTCCGCCCCACCGGCGGCCGGCGACGACGTGCGGGTGCGGGCCCTCTGGCGGGCAATCCCCCTGTTGGTGGACGGCCGGCCCGACCGGGTCCGGCGGCTCTTGGAGCTGTTCAGCGACCACACGGGCGAGCCGATTGCCACGGCCCCCGGCCAGGGGGCGATCGGCGTCGATCCCGGCACCGACTACTGATCCTGACCCCCGCCCTCTGCCCCTCTTGCCCGCCGCCACCGCCATGCCCTACATCGACCCCCACATCCACATGGTCAGCCGGACCACCGACGACTATGCCCGGATGGCGGAGGCGGGCTGCGTGGCCGTCACCGAGCCCGCCTTCTGGGCCGGCTTCGACCGCTCCTCGCCGGCGGGATTCTTCGACTACTTCCGGCAGCTCACCGAGACCGAGCCGAAGCGGGCGGCCCGCTATGGGATCGCCCACTACTGCTGGCTGTGCATCAACCCCAAGGAGGCCGAGGATCCCGGCTTCGCCCGGGAGGTGATGGCCCTGATCCCCGAGTTTCTCGACCGGCCCAACGTGCTGGGGATCGGCGAGATCGGCCTCAACAAGAACAGTCGCAACGAGCTGGTGATCCTCGAGGAGCAGATCGACCTGGCCCGCCGGCATGACCGGCTGATCCTCGTCCACACGCCCCACCTCGAAGACAAGCTCAAGGGAACCCGGCTGATCATGGACGCGATCAAGAACGCCCGCATCGATCCGGGCCGGGTGCTCATCGACCACGTCGAGGAGCACACCGTCAAGCCGGTGCTCGACGCCGGCTTCTGGGCCGGGATGACGCTCTACCCCGACAGCAAGTGCACGCCCCAGCGGGCGGTGGACATCATCGAGCAGTTCGGCCAGGAGCGGATCTGGATCAACTCGGCCGGCGACTGGGGCCCGAGCGATCCGCTCGCGGTGCCGAAGTGCCATGTCGAGATGCGCCGCCGCGGCCACGGAGCCGATCTGGTCGCGAAGATCAGCCTCGACAATCCGCTCGCCTTCCTGGGCCAGTGCCCGGGGTTCCGGCTGCCCACGTAGCGGCGGGATTATCATCCCGCCGGCCAGTTGACGCTGCCCCCGTAGCGGCGGGATTATCATCCCGCCGGCCAGTTGACGCTGCCCACGTAGCGGCGGGATTATCATCCCGCCGGCCA
>CAYRNG010000291.1:0-12323 GCA_964425395.1 uncultured Candidatus Kuenenia sp.
GACGGCCGCCCGGCCACGATCCGGTTCCTCGACCCGCCGCTGCACGAGTTCGTGCCGCACGACGACAAGGCCCAGGCCGACCTGGCCCGGAAGCTCGGCCTGCCGCTCGACAAGGTGAAAGCCCGCGTGGCCGCCCTCCACGAGTTCAACCCGATGCTCGGCCACCGCGGCTGCCGGCTGGGCATCAGCTATCCCGAGATTTCCGAGATGCAGGCCCGGGCCGTGTTCGAGGCCGCGGCCAAGGTGCAGAAGGAAGGGGGCCGCGTCCGCCCTGAGATCATGATCCCGCTGGTGGGCTTCAAGAAGGAGCTCGACAACCAGGTGGCGATCGTCCACCGGGTGGCCGAGCAGGTCCAGAAGGAGACCGGCCAGAAGATCAAGTATCTGGTGGGCACGATGATCGAGATCCCGCGGGGGGCGCTGACCGCCGACGAGATCGCCGAGACGGCCGAGTTCTTCTCGTTCGGCACCAATGACCTGACGCAGACTTGCCTGGGGACGAGCCGCGACGACATGGGTTCGTTCCTCCAGACCTACACCGAGGAGGGCATCTTCAAGGCGAATCCGTTCGCCTCGATCGACGTCTCGGGCGTCGGCCAGCTGATGGAGACGGCCGTCAAGAAGGGGCGAAAGAGCCGCCCCGACATCAAGCTCGGGATCTGCGGCGAGCACGGGGGCGATCCCCACTCGGTGATCTTCTGCCACCAATTGGGCCTCGACTACGTGAGCTGCTCGCCGTTCCGGCTGCCGGTCGCCCGGCTGGCCGCGGCCCAGGCGGCGCTCAAGGAGTGAACACCCGCAGGGTTGAACGTGGCGGACCGCAGGGTTGAAAACCCGCGGCTACGTTTCGCCAAACCGGCCGCCACGTAGCAGCGGGATTCCATCCCGCTGGCCAGTTGACGACGCGTTTCCGGTGCCGCCGGCCAGTCGGCGACGTCCCGCTGTCCGCAGGGTTGAAAACCCGCGGCTCCGTGGGACCGCTCAAAACAGCCAGCCGAAAGCCTTGCGGAACGACCACCGTTCCGGCGGAGCCTCAGGCCGGGCCGCCGCCCACTCTTGCCAGCGGCTCGGGTCGTCGCCGAGGTCCAGGCCGGCAGACCGGCTCAGTGCCCGGCAGACGCGGTATTGAACGGCCGGATCGGGGTCGCTGAGCAGCGGCACGAGCGCTGCGATCGTGGCTTCGTCCGAAATTTCACCCAGGCCGCGGATCGCCCGCAGCCGGACCCCCAGATCGGCATCTTCCGCGGCGCGGGCTGCCAGCAGGCGAACCGCCTCCGGGCCGCCCCGTCGCTCCCACACGCCGCAGGCGGCGACCCGCACCCGGGGATCGGGGTCGGCGGCACCGCCCCGGCAGATCGCATCGGCTGCCGGCGTTTGAAAGGTGGCGGCCTCGGTCACGATCCTCGCTCGCACAGCCGGATCGTGCTCGGCCAGCAGGCTCTCGATAAGCCCTTGTGTGAAGCGGTCCCGCTGGCCGGCCGAACCCTTCCGAGCAGCTTCCGCGGCGGAGGCCAGCCGCACAATCCGAGCCTGAGCATCCTGAGATCCGAACAGATCCTGATCGGCCTCCGGCGTCTCGGGGCGGGGCGGGGCCTTTCCCGGCGGGGCGGGCGTGCCCGGCACAGCGGGGCCGCCCGGCGGCGCAGGGGTGCCCGGCGGGACGGGGAGCGGCTGCGTCGGCAGGGGTTGTGTCGGGAGGCCGCGGTCAGGCAGCGGGACCGGCTTGGAGGGTGATTCAGGCTGCCGATCTGCTGCCGCGTCGGGCTGGGAATCGTCGAGAGCGGCCGACTCCTGATCGGTGCTGGGAACGAACGAGCGGGGTGGTGCCGATGGCGTGACTGAGTCGTCTGCTGCCGCGACCGCAGGTTCACTGCCGGGCCAGCGGCGCCACTGCGTCTCGTAGTAACCCTGGGTCTGGGGTCGGACCGGGCAGTGGGGCTCGCACACCCCGTCGCGACAGCCCGGCCGATGATGCAGGCCGGCCGGCAGGTGCGACGAGAGCACTCCGATCCCAGAACATCCGCTCAGCGGGCAGCAGGCAGCGGCCAGAAGGCCGAGCACGGTGAAAAACGTTTGTCTGCGGGCCATCGCTTCTGGCACCCGAAGGTTTCGAAGGGCCGAGACGTTAGCGAAAACCCCCCCTCTGGTGCCAGAGCGGCTTGGCCCTCCATTTTGCCCAAGCCAAAGGGCTGAAAACGGACTATTCTCGCCGCCAGACGCCCTGGGCCGCCATTTTCCAAAGACGCGAGCATGGATCTCTCCCCTCAAGCCCAGGCGTTGGCGGTGATCGTGGTGGCCGTCGTGATCCTCTGGATCACCGAGGCCCTGCCGCTGGCGGTGACCGCCCTGGCCGGGGCGGCGGCCTGCGTCCTGGCCGGGGTGGCCCCGGCCCGGGAGGTGTTCGCCCCGTTTGCCGATCCGCTGATCTTTTTGTTCATCGGCTCGTTCCTCTTGGCCGAAGCGATCCGGCTGCACGGGCTCGACAAGCGGCTGGCCTTCGGCGTGCTGGGCCTCTCCTGGGTGGGCGACCGGCCGGGACGGATCCTGGCGGCCGTGGCCGTGGTCTGCGTCGTGGCCAGTGCCTTCATCTCCAATACCTGCACCACCGCGATGATGCTGGCGATCGTGGCGGGGATCGTGGCAGCCATCGAGGAGGCGGCCACGCGGGCCGGCCGGCCGCCGGCGGCCGGCTACGCCACCGGCCTGTTTCTGTGCGTGGCCTTCGCCTCCTCGCTGGGCGGCCTGGCCACGCCGATCGGCACGCCCCCCAACCTGATCGGCTTGGGCTTCATCCGCAAGCAACTGGGCATCGACATCACCTTCCCCGGCTGGTGCGGGATCGGCGTCCCGATCGTGGTGGCCCTGGCCACCTTCACCGTGCTCGTGCTCCGCTGGATGTTTCCGGCCGGCGTCGAGCGGCTCGCAGGAGTGGCCGACTTCGTGGCGACCGAGCGGGCCCGGCTCGGCCCCTGGACTCCCGCCCAGAAGATGGTAGCCCTGACGTTCGGGATCACCGTCTTCTTGTGGGTGATGCCCGGCCTCGTGCTGGCGGCCCTCGGCCCCGAGCATCCGACGTCGAAGCTCCTTCGGGCCCGGCTGCCGGAGGGGGTGGCGGCGCTCGTGGGCGGGATCCTGTTATTCGTGCTGCCCCGCGGGGAGCCGGGGCGGCGGCGGGCGGTGCTCGAATGGACCGAGGCCCGGATCGACTGGGGAATCGTGCTGCTCTACGGGGGCGGGATGGCCCTGGGCACGCTCTGCTTCTCGACCGGCCTGGCGGCGGCGGTGGGGGATTCGATCCAGGTGCTCGTGCCGGGGGGCCGCTGGGGGGGCGTGGTGCTCGTGCTCCTGGCGGCCGGCGTGGCCGTGCTGACCAGCGAGGTGACGAGCAACACTGCCAGCGCCAACATCGTGGTGCCGGTGGCGATCGCGCTGGGCTTGGCCACCGGCGGGGCGGCCCTGCCGGCGGCCCTGGCGGCCACCTTCGGGGCCAGCCTCGGCTTCATGATGCCGGTCAGCACCCCCTGCAACGCGATCGTCTACGGCTCGGGCCGGATCCCGCTCAAGAGCATGATGGCCGCGGGCGTGGCCCTCGACCTGTTCGGCGTGGCCGTGATCACGGCCGCCATGCTGGTCGTGTCGCGACTTGTGTAAAACGACGCCGCGGTTCGGCCGGGGGTGATTCCCGGCCGAACCGCGTGAAAGGGTGTCGTCGTGTGCCGCCCGTGCCAGGGGGCGGGTCGCAGGGGGGCGAGCCAATGGCTCAGAGCCCTCCCGCGATCACCGCACCGCACTGATGGCACCGGGGCAGTTCCAGCGGCGGCGGCGTGGGCATCCGGCCGTCCGCCCACCAGCCTTGGAGCCGGGGGAAGACCGGCGGGGGCGTCACACAACCATGGTGGTGATGGTGGTGCGCCCGCAGCTGGCCGCAGGCATCGGCATGGAACATTCCGTGGGTCCGGCAGACGGACCCGCAGCCGCATGCCTCCCCGGCCACGGAACGATGCCACGGCGGCCTCCGAACCCCCGACTCGTCGAACCCGCCCGTTCCCCCCATGCCCGGCATCCCCGGCCCCTCCATGATGATCGTCTCCTGGCCGACGGCAGCCCGGATCTCGAGGATCGACGGGACCGCGGCGACGATCATGGCGGCGATGATGGCGTGGGCGAAGCGCACTGGATTCGACCTCCTGGTGGACGTGCCGCGGCAATCCGCTGGACACATCCGGGGTCATCGTCCGGCCGGCGTCACCGGATTCACCGACCGTGCCGCCCGTTCCGGCTGGGCCGGTCGGGCAAACCCTGCCGCCTGCCGGCGACCCCGGCTGAGGCTCAGGACGGTAAACTCGGGGTTTCGATTCCCTGCCCGTTTTCCTTTTTTCCTGGCTACCGTGCCCGCCATCACGCTCGGCTTCGCCGCCGACACCCTGTCCATCGACCTCGACGAAGGCACGCTGGTCACGCAATGCCGTGGCCCGGAGGGCCTGACCGACGCCGCCGCGGCCGAGCTGGTGGCCCGGGCGGTGTCGGCCTCGGGCCATGCCCCGCCGCTGGCGGCCCACGTGGTGCCGGGAGATCGGGTCGTGATCGCGATCTCCGGCGAGATCCCCCAGGCCGAGGCCGTACGGACGGCCGTCGTGGCCTGCCTCGAGCAGGCGGGCGTGGGGGCCGCAGACATCACCCTGCTCAAGGCTGACCCGCTGGCCGGCGGCTCATCCGCGCCGCAGGTGGAGCCAGGCGTGCTGGGATTCGACCCGGCCCTCGAGTCGGGCACCGCCTACTTGGCCGCCGACGCCGCCGCCCGGCCCCTTTACCTGGCCCGGTCGCTCGTCGATGCCGACGTGGTGGTGACGGTCGGCCGGTTCGGCTGGGACGCCACGCTCGCCGGCCGCTCGCTCGAGGGGGAGCTCTGGCCCGCCTTCGGCCGCCGTGCCGACCGCGAGGCGGTGGCCGGCGACCTGCTCCGCCACGGCCGCCAGGCCCTCGTGGACTGGCGGAGCGGGCTGCACAACATCACCTGGCAGCTCGGGGTGATCGCCGGCCTGCGGCTCGTGCCCGGCCGGGCGGGCTCCCTCCACGCGGCCTGCTTCGGCCTCCCGGAGGAGGCGGCCCGCGATGCCCGGGCCGCGGCCGAGGGCTGGCGGCCGCAGGTGGCCGAGCCGGCGGATGTCGCCATCGCCACGCTCTCGACCGGCGGCACCCGGTTTCGTGACCTGGTCCGCGGCGTGGCGGCGGCCGCCCGGGTGACCCAGCCCGACGCCACGATCTGCCTGGTGGGAGACGTGGCCGAACTCCCCGGCCCGGTGCTCGCCCGCTGGCGGCAGGGCACGCCGCTCGAGCCCCTCCTTCGCGAGGCGGCCGCGTCGGGCGATCCCGTGCTCGTGGCCGACGCCCTCGACGCCCGGTTTCTCTGCCGCGGCCTCGGCGAGCGGCGGCTGGTGCTCCTCACCCGGCTGGAGGAGGAGGCGGTCGAGGATCTCGGCTTCGGCCACGCGGCCGAGGTGGCCGTGATCGAGCGGCTGGCCAACCGCGGGGAGCGGGTGGCCGTCCTCCACGAGGCCGATCTGATGCTCCCCCGCCTCTGAGCTTCTGAAGCGGCGTCAGCGGTGCCAGGGGCCGCTCGGCAGCCAGGCCGCCGACCAGAGGGCCACCAGGCACGAGCCGGCGAAGAAGTAGAGCCCGGGGCCGGTCGCGGCCCGGGTGGCCGGATCGCGGCCCAGGGCCAGCATCGCCAGGAGCACGGCCACCACGAACACGTCGGCCATCGACCAGCGGCCGACCGCGTGCACGATCCGCACCGCCTGGTCGCGGGCCGCCCCATAGGCCGTGGTGGCGAACAGGACGAGCCCCGACTTCACGAGCGGCACCAGCACCGAGAAGAAGAGCACCAGGCCCCCGAGCACGACGTCGTGCGAGCCGAGTAGGTCGCGGATCGTCGAGACCACGCTCTTGGCCTCGTAGCTGAACACGACCGTGCCGATCCCCGGCACGTCCTTCGAGGCCACGAGGGAGAGGGCCGTGGCCGTGATCCCGACCACGAACAGCACCACCGACACCAGACAGAGGTGGCGGGCCGCCCGGCGGGCGGCGGCGGCGGTGCCAGCCCGGCCGGCGGCATGCACGAGCAGGCAGAAGCCGCCGGAAAGCCCCATCAGCCCCCAGGCGGCCAAGAGCCCGCGGCGGCCGGAGTCGGCGGCCAGAGCCAGGGCTCCCTCGTAGTCGGCCACGGTCCGCGAGGCGGCGTCGTACCAGCCGAAGGTGATCGTCTCGAGCACGGTGTTGCCCGCGTATGACGCCTTGCTGCCGAGGGTCTGAAGGCGGGCCGCGTGTTCCATCGCCGCCGACCGCTCGTTGGCGTTGACAACCACGATCCAGCCCAGCAGCACGGCCGCCGGGTAGAAGGCGACCGCGGCGAGGGGGAGGGCACGAAGGGGAAAGGTTGCGGCCATGGAACTCCTCCGGCAGGATACCGCCTTCTCGAGCAGCTCGCCGCTCCCGGAAAACAACTGACTTCACGGATTCGCTGTCATCCGTGGCACGGGTAAAATCGGTGCCATGAACGTCCCCTCCCACACGCCGGTCGTCCCCGGCCTCGTGTTTCCCCAGCCTGCGAGCGTCGTGGCCGACGACGCCCGCAGGTTTCGCCGGCTGTCGGCCCCGGATCGCTGGCGGAAGATCTTCGCCCTCCGCGGCTGGGGGCGGTGGCTGTCGGCAGCGGTGGACCGCAGGGGGGTGATCGCACGGATCGAAGCGGATCAGGAGGGCCACTGGCAGGCCGCTCATCGGGAGTTGTTCGCCCGCCATGGATACTGAGCTCGACGATGCCGCCGACGGTCTCGAGGCCACGCTCATCGCTGCCATCGCCGCGATCGACCGGCCCGGGGTCTCATACGCCCTGATCGGCGGGCTGGCCACCGGCTATCACTCCCGCCCGCGATACACCAACGACATCGACCTCCTGCTCGACTTGCCCCAGGTGACCCTCCCGATCGTGCTGGACGACCTCCACCGCCGGGGCTTCGATTTCGACCTGCAGGAGGTAATCGAGGATTTCGGGAAGCATCACATGGCGGTGCTCTGGCGGCAGGGCGTACGGCTCGACTGGCTCAAGCCGGTGCTGCCCCTCTACCGCCACGTCCTCGAACGTGCCCGTGAAGAGCCCGGTCCGGCCGGCCCGATCCGGGTGGCCTCGCCGGAGGGACTGATTCTGCTCAAACTGCTGGCGTTTCGGCTCCAGGATCAGACCGACATCGAAGCGCTCGTCGCGGCCAACCGTGACTCACTGGACGTCGCCTGGATCGCTGCCGAGTGGCAGACGGTCTTCGGGCTCGATGATCCGCGGATGCAGTGGCTCCTGGGCCTGACGGGAGCGACCGGCGGCGAATGATCGCCGCGGCCGAGGACCCACGAGTTTGCCTTCGGCGACACGATCGACCGCTTTCGGGGGCTGCTCGACCCAGCCTCCGGCGTGATCAAGGCCGTGGTCGCGATCCCGTGAAGTCGGCCTCCCGCGGTGCGGGGGCTGTTCAGTCACTTGCCAACTGTCGACGGAGGCTTTCTACATCGTCAGCATTGTTTCGCGGGAGCCAGATCGTCGTGGTAGCAGGATGATTTCAGCGGTTCAATTATCGCGATTGTACTGCCGCAAAATGCCCCACTCGCATGGCTGATTTGTGTTGGGCGAGGTTCTGGGGCATATTTTTGGAGAGCGTCACTCTGACGGGGCCGGTCGGCAGCAGTTGGCCAGGGTCCCGATGCCACATTACCCGCCGGAGCTGTACCGCCATGACGCCCTTCCTCAGGCCCAGACTGCGTTCAAACTTTTTGAAGTCCGCAATCCAGTTCTGCGGCTGCCGACTGGCGGCCGGATTGGCCTTGGGAATCGGCTGGTGCGGACTTTTTGCCAGTGGCTGCGCCAAGACCGACGGTCTGCCGGCCGTCTCTGGGGCCGCTCCCGGGGCCGGATCGTCGCCTGACGGGGTGGTCGAGACCGTCTGCCTGCGGCCCGAATTCCAGGCCGACTGGCTGCAGCAGGCCGTCAAGGTCGAGCCCCGGGTCTGGCAGGCGACGGTCCGCTCGCAGGGGGGCCTGATCGCCGACGAGTTGACCGTCATCGGATCCCGGACCGGGGGTCGGATCGCGGAAGTGGCCGTCGAGGTCGGTCAGCAGGTGGCTGCCGGCGACCTGCTCGTGCGGCTCGACGATTCCGAATTGCGGCTCCGTGTCGAGCAGGCCCGGGCCCAGCTCGGGCGGGCCCGGGTGGCGCTCGGCCTGCCGGCCAGTTCCGAATCGACCGCTGTCGTCCATTGCCCGGACGATGCCGATGCGATCGATGTCGCTTCCGCGCCGGAAGTGATGCGGGAGCAGGCCCGGCTCGACGAGGCCACCGGCCATCTGGCGAGGCTCGAGCCGCTCGTCGCGCGGAACGCGGTCTCGCGGACCGAACTCGAGGCGGGCATCGCGGCGGTGGCAGTGGCCAAAGCCACCCTGGCGGCGGCGATCCAGCAGGTCGAGGAGAAGGTGGCCCTGGTCCGCGTCCACCGCGCGAACCTGGCCCTCGCCCAGGAAACCTTGGACCAGGCCGTCATCAAGGCACCCTTCGATGGCGTGGTGCAGTCGCGGCATGGAAGTTCGCCGGGGGCCTCCATCCAGTTCGGAGACCCGCTGGTCACGCTCGTGAGGACCGATCCGCTCCGCTTCCGGGGAACCGTGCCGGAACGCCAGGCGCTCAAGCTCCGCGTGGGGCAGCAGGTGCTCGTGCGGCTCGACAGCGTCGCCAAGCCAATTCGCACGACGATCGCCCGGATCGCCCCGTTGCTTGACGAGATGAGCCGTACGCTTGTGTTCGAGGCTGATATCCCGAACCCCGACAGCTGCCTCCGATCCGGCCTGTTCGCGCAGGCCGACGTGGTCGTGGACGAGCAGGCTGAGGCCCTGGTCGTGCCGATGACGTCGGTTCGGGAATTCGCCGGCTCCGAGAAGGTCTGGCGGGTCGAGCCGAGCGGGCAGTCGCGGGGCGTGGTCGTGCGGACGGGCCGCCGCTCGAAGGATCTCGTGGAGATCGTCTCGGGCCTGGCCCCGGGAGACTTCGTCGTCCAAGACGCCGCCGGCGTCACGGGACTCGGGTTTTCTCATTAGGGACCGACGACGCGGTTCGGGCCGGTGGGCCGCGGGCCAGCGGGAGCCGTGGCCATGCCATCCTTGACGGAAGTCTGCGTTCGCCGTCCGGTGTTCGCGGTCATGCTGACGGCCGGTCTGGTGATCGCGGGGCTGGTCTCCTATCCGCAGCTCGGGATCGCCCGGTTTCCCCGTCTCGACCTCCCCACGGTCACCGTGCAGGTGGCCTATCCCGGCGCCGCCCAGGATGAGGTGGAGACCGAGGTCACCCGGATCCTCGAAGACGCCGTCGCCACGGTCGCGGGAATCGAGGAACTCAAGAGCCACTCGATGGATGGCCGGAGCATCCTGGTGATCACCTTCGGGCTCAACCGTCCGCTCGACGCGGCGGTCCAAGACGTTCGCGATTCCATCGCCGCCGTGGCTCGCCGCCTGCCGCCGGCCGCCGAACCCCCCGTCGTGCGGCAGGAGGATCTCGACGCCTCGCCCGTGCTGACGATCGCGCTGTCGGGGCCGTTCTCCGCCCGCGAGCTGTTCGTGTTCGCCAAGCAGGGCGTCAAGGAGGTCATCGAATCGTGCCCCGGCGTCGGTGGCGTCGGCATCTCAGGAGCCGCCCCGCGGGCGGTGCGGATCGACCTCGACGGCGGGCGGCTGGCCGCCTATCGGATCTCGGTGCTGGAAGTCCGGGATGCCCTCACCCGGCAGAATGTCGAGATCCCCGGCGGCAGGGTCGATGCCGGCACGAAGGAATACACGCTCCGGACCATCGGCCGGATCCCGGAGGCCCGCCGGTTTGCCGACCTGGCCGTGACCACCGGCAACGGCGGCACGATCCGGCTCGGCGACCTGGCCGAAGTGAGCGACGACACCAAGGAGATTCGGCAGTTGGCCCTGCTCGATGGCCAGCCGGCCGTCGTGCTCCAAGTGCAACGGCAGACCGACGCCAACACCGTGGCGACGATCCGGGCGGTCAAGGAGCGGCTGGCCCGATCCCGCGAGCTCCTCCCGCCCGAGGTCAAGCTCGAGATCCTCCAGGATCAGTCCCGCTACATCGAGGCGGCCCTCCACGAGGTCCAGAACCACCTCGTCTCCGGCAGCCTGCTGGCCACGATCGTCGTCCTGTTGTTCATGAGGTCGTGGCGGTCCACGCTGATCGCCGCGGTCGTGATTCCGGCCTCGATCATCACCTCATTCGCCTGCATGCGGGCCTTCGGGTTCACACTCAACAATGTGACCATGCTGGCCCTGGTCTTGATGGTGGGCGTCGTGATCGACGACGCGATCGTGGTGCTGGAGAACATCTACCGGTGCATCGAGGAGAAGGGGATGCCGCCGGTCCAGGCTGCCATCGAGGGCACCCGTGAAATCGGGCTGGCCGTGCTGGCGACCACGCTTTCGCTCGTGATCGTGTTTCTGCCGGTGTCGTTTCTTTCGAGCGTGGCCGGCCGGATGCTCTACGAGTTCGGGATCACGGCCACGGCGGCGATTTTGGTGTCGATGTTCGTGAGCTTCACCCTCACCCCGATGATGTGCAGCCGGCTGCTGCGGCCCGCCGCCAAGCAGCCGGTGGCCCGCTCCCGGCTCGGCCCCTACCGCTGGCTGGAGGCCGGCTACTTGGCGGCCCTCCGCTGGTCGCTCGAGCACCGCTGGGCGGTCGTGGCCCTTTCGGTCGCGGTGGCCGGCGCGAACATCTGGCTGGCCCGTGTCGTGCCGCGGGATTACATCCCCACGAACGTGGATGAGTCCGAGTTTGGAGTCAGCATCGTAGGCGAGTCGGGGATGAGCCTGGCGGCGATCGAGGCGGTGACGCGGCAGGCCGCGGACCGGGTGCGGGGCCTCGAGGGCGTCGCCTTCGTGCTGGCAACCGTCGGTTCACCGGTCGGCAACGTCAATGCCGCCAAGCTCTACGTCCGGCTGACCGACATCGACGAACGAGTCTTCACCTGGCGGCGGCTGTGGGGCGGACTGCTGGCCGGCGATCCGCTCGCCGCTTGGCGGGGCAACTTCGCACAGCGGCAGAAGATGACCGAGGTTCGCCAGGTGCTGGCCGGCCTGCCCGGCACTCGCGTGGGGGTCCGGAACCTCACCTCCCTACGGCTGGGCCCGCCGGTCGATATCGATCTGTCCCTCACCGGACCGACCTTTGATGTGTTGCTCCCCTTCGCCGAGCGACTCCTCGAGCGGACCCGCACCATCCCCGGCGTCGTCGATGCCGACACGACCCTGCGGGCCGACAAGCCGCAGATGCTCGCCCGGCTGGACCGCGAGCGGATGGCCGACGTGGGCATCACCGTCGCCGAGGTTGCCGACACGCTCCGCATCGCGGTGGGAGGTGACGACCGGGTGTCCCGCTACCGGGATCCGGCCGACGGCGAGGTGTATGACGTCGAATTGCGGCTGGTGGGCATCGATCGGGGCGACAGCGCCGCGATTTCGCAGCTCTTCGTGCGGGGCTGGCCGACGGCTGCCGCGGGTGAAACGGGCAGCCCGGCAGCCGATCTCCAACGGGCGGCATCGGGAGCGGTGCTGATGCGGCTGGATAACGTCGTCGATTTCGAGGTCGTCCAGGAACTCGGCCGGATCGACCGTCTCGACCGGCAACGGATGGTGGCCCTGCGGGCCAACATCGCTCCCGGCTATTCGCTCAGCGACCGGCTGGCTGCGATCCAGGAGGCGGTCGGCGAGTTGGGCCTGCCGCCGGGGGTCACGGCCCGGGTGATGGGCCAAGGTCGGGAGCTGGAGCGGACGCTGGGCGAGTTTCGGTGGACGTTTCTGCTCTCGATCGTGTTCATGTACATCGTCTTGGCCGCCCAGTATGAGCATTTCGTGCATCCGGTGACGATTCTGCTCTCCCTCCCGCTGGCCATCCCCTTCGGCCTGGCCAGCCTGTGGGCGGGCGGGGAGACGCTCAACCTCTATTCGGCCCTCGGCATCCTCGTGCTGTTCGGCGTGGTCAAGAAGGCGGCCATCCTCCAGGTGGATCACACCAAGGAGTTGCAGGCCACGGGGATCCCGCAGCGGCAGGCGATCCTGGAGGCCAACCGCGACCGCCTGCGGCCGATTCTGATGACGACGATCTCATTCGTGGCCGGGATGCTGCCGCTCCTCTTCGCCAGCGGTCCCGGGGCCGAGGAACGGCGGTCGATCGCCGTCGTGGCCAGCGGCGGCCAGACGTTTTCGCTGCTGCTCACGCTCTTGGCGGTGCCGGT
>CAYRNG010000292.1:0-11063 GCA_964425395.1 uncultured Candidatus Kuenenia sp.
CGGCCCCTCCTGCGACTGGACGTGGCCCGCCTTCTCGCCGATGAAGCCCGGGATCGGCAGCTCCCAGACGCCCAGAAACGAGAGCGCGAAGGCGAACACCACCCCCAGCATCCCGATCTTGAAGGGGATCGAGCCGAACTGCTGGCCCCAGCCGAGGTTGCTCTGGGCCAGGCCGAGGTTGGCAGCCACCGCCGCCGTGGCCAAGACGAAGAACACGGCGAACAGGCCGGCGCAGAACCAGAGGTTCATCAGGAACACCTCCTGCCGGGCCCGCCCCGACTGCTGGGCGAACGACATCAGCTTGAGGCCGAGCACCGGCAGCACGCAGGGCATGAGGTTGAGGATCAGCCCGCCGGCCAGCCCCATCAAGAGGGCCAGCGGCAGGGAGAGCGAGCCAGCCTCGGCCGCGACGGCGGCGGCGACCGGCAGGGCAGGGGCGGCCGCCGCCAGGTCAGGGGAGCCGGCGGCCGGAACCGACGCGGTGAGGATTCGCAGGGCCGCAGGGCTGCGGGCCGCCTCGCCATACTTGGCCGCCTGAAACGTGACCGTGCCGGCGGCCTCGGCCGAAGGCAGCTGGATGGCCAGCCGGACGGCGGTCGGCTGGTCGCAGGTGGTGTCGGAGCAGGTCTGAAAGGCGAGGATCGTCTCGAGCGGCTCAGGGCCGTCGGCGAGGACAATTCCCAGGGCGACCGGCCCCTCGACCGCGCCCGCCTCGGCCAGTTCCGGATCGGTGGCGAGCACCGCCTCTGTCGCCGAGAGATCCACGAGCCGCTCGAGCGACTCGCCCGCCAGGCTGACGATCGTGGGCTTGCCCTGGCCGATCTCGGTCTGGGCCGAATCGGCAGGCCGGTAGAGGTGCCAGCCCTCCTCCGGCACGAGTTTTAACTGGAGCATGCGGGTGGGGATCCCGGCGACGATTCCCGGCGGCCCGAAGCGGGCCTCGATCGAGGCATGCGACCGCTCGACACCGTGACCGAAGGCCGGCCCGCCCGCAGCAGGGCCGGCGGTTACGGCCGGGGGCCGCGGGGCCGCCGCCACGGCTGCCGCGACGAAGGGCAGCGATCGGGGGGGCAGGCAGGAGGTGTCTTGGCAGAGCTGAACCCGGACGGAGCCTTGGACATCGCCCGCGCCGGGCGCGAGCGGGGCCCGCCAGGTGACTTTCTCAGCGTGTTCCTCGATCGGGATGCCCTTCCAGGCGGGCACGTCATCGACTCTGCGAACCTGCGGCGCCGGGGCGGCAACGAACGGCCCGGCGGGCTGTCGGGGGGAGTCGGCCGCCACGGTGATCCGGGTGGCCAGCGGCCCCCCCGGCTTCTGGGTCGTGGAGTAGAGATGCCAGCCCTCTTCGAGCGTCGCGGTGATGGCGAGCAGATCGGGCTTGCCGTCTTGGCCGGGCTCGATGCGGGCCTCGATCTCGACCTCCGACTCGCCCCCCAGGCCGCCCAGCGGGTCAAAATCGCTCAGATCCTGGGCAGCTGCCGGGAAGATGGCACCTCCGAGCAGCGAGACAAGGGCGAGGGGCCAAAGAAAAGGGGTAAACCGGCAGAGCTTCATGATTGCGATCCGTCACTCGAGTGGGGGCATGCTGCCGGGTGAGGCCGGCAGTCGGTTCCCCATCCCTGGGGGCTTTTTCGACACGTAAAGTTTAGGAACTCCCCTTTTCCGCGGTCAAACCCGAATCGCTCCGGGCATCAAAGGGGGTGTGTCGCATCATCCCCAGGGCACCGGGCAGCCGCTCGAGCAGCCAGTCCACCCGGGCGACGACCCGCTCCGCGTCGTCAAACCCGCGGCCCTCGACGAGCACCCACCGAAACCAATTGTCGAGGCCGAACAGGATCCCGCTGCCGGCCAAGAGCGGCACGACCGCCCTGGCCGCAAGCTCGAGCGGCCGCTGTGCCTCGCCGGCTGCGAGGGCCGTGGTCCACCACTTCGGCGTTACCTCCCCGCCTGCCGGCAGCCAGCTGCCCAGCAGCCGGGCCAAATCAGTGGCGGGCGTGTCGCAGCCGGCGGCGTGGAGATCGATGAGCCCGGCGACCTGCTTGGAGTCTGGCTCCGCAAACAAGACGTGATCCCGCGACAGGTCCCGGAGCACCACCTGGCAGGTGAGCTGCGGCGGCTGCCAGGCGGAGAGCTTCGCCAGGGCCCGGCTGCCATCCGCGGCGGCGAAGCATTCCGCGGCCGCCAGCAGGCGGGGCCGAAGCAGGCTCTCCAACTCAGCCGAGGTAGCGTCGGTCGAAAAACCGGCTGCGAGATCAGCCCACGGGCTTGCCAGCAGCTGACGGGCCCGCGCGACCCGGGTGGTGAGCCCGCGGGACGGGCCGCGGGCCGGAGCGTGGCCCGGCAGGATGGCGGCTGTGGCATGGACGCGGGCCACGAGCCCGAGGGCCGCGGCCAGTTGGTCCGGGGTGGGCTCGGCGAGGCTCTCGCCCGGCACGAAGGTGGACAGTTCCCAGAGCCACCCGGAGCGGTCCGTGAGCAGGGTCGTGCCGTCGGGCAGCGGGAGGACGGCCGGCACCTCGGTGAGTCCCGCGGCCCGGAGGTGAGTTACCAGGGCGTGCACCCAGCAGGCCCGCTCGCGGCTCGTGCCAGCCGCAAAAGCCTTGAGCACGCCGGCCTCGCCCGCGGGCCATTCCACCCGGAACACCGGCGAGCCGCTGAACCCGGTCGCGAGGGGCTCGAGGCTGCCAGGGGCGGCCCGCCAGCAGCCCACCGCCCACTTGGCCCGGTCAAGAATCACCGCCGCGATCGGCACAATCAGAGTCTCCGGAGCGCTGGGCCGACCCGGAATTGGTCGGGGATGTTCAGCGATGCTACCTTTCAAGAAGCAGATGCGGCCCCCGCCCCACGCCGCCCGCTGTCCCCAGGGAAGATCCCCATGCGCACTATGCCCAGGATGTTCGACAGGCCGCTTGCCGCCAGATTGCCTTCTTCCCGCCCGGCCGGCCTCGTCGGGCAGGCGGTCATGGCGGCTGTCGTCGCCGCGCTGCTCGGGCCCGTGGCGAAGGCCGACGAGACGGCTCCCGCCCGGGCCGACGCGGCCTCGAGCGACGCCAAGCCGGCGACCTCCGACGCCAAGCCCGCCACCGCCGCCACGCCGACGGCCCCCACGCCCTACGCGACCCTGCTCAAAGACTTTACCAAGCTGCCCGGGCTGATCCCCCTCTGGCGGAAGGACGACAAGCTCTACGCCGAGCTGTCCCCCCAGTTGCTCGACAAGGAGTTCTTCGTGCTCACGAGCATCTCCCGGGGCATCGGCGAGCGGTCGCTCCTGGGCGGCCTGAGCCTTGGTTTCGGCGACGACTGGGTCTGGCAGTTCCGCAAGGTCGACGACACGATCCAGGTGCTGCGGCGGAACGTCCGGTTCTTTGCCGCCAAGGGGAGCCCCGAGCAGAAGGCGGTCGATCTCTCCTACACCGACAGCATCCTGTTCAGCATCAAGATCGCCTCCACCAGCCCCACCGGCGGCCTGGTCATCGATCTGGCCCCGATCTTCCTGACCGACCTGCCGCGGCTGGCGGCGGCCCTGCCCGGCTTCTCGTTCGCCCGCGACCGCTCGACCTGGGGCCGGATCAAGGCCTTCCCCGACAACGTGGAGCTGGAGGTGGCCGCCACCTACGGGTCGAGCGGGTCCACCCGGATCGACACGGTGCCCGATTCCCGGGGCGTCACGATCAACGTCCGCTACTCGATCAGCCTGTTGCCGCAGAACTCCTACGTGCCGCGGCTGGCCGACGACCGGGTGGGCTACTTCGTGACCGCGCTCAAGGACTTCTCCCAGCAGGTCGAAGAGGACCGCTTCGTCCGCTACATCAACCGCTGGCAGCTCGAGAAGGCCGATCCCAAGGCGGCCCTCTCGCCCCCCAAGAAGCCGATCGTGTTCTGGATCGAGAAGACGGTGCCCTTCCGCTACCGGCCGGCGATCCGCAAGGGGATCGAGGCCTGGAACGAGGCCTTCGAGAAGGCGGGCTTCGCCGGGGCGATCGAGGTCCGCCAGCAGCCGGAGGTGACCGACTGGGATCCCGAAGACATCAACTACAACACCTTCCGCTGGATCACCGCTGGGCAGGGATTCGCGATGGGGCCCTCGCGGGTCAATCCCCGCACGGGCCAGATCCTCGATGCCGACATCATCTTCGACGCCGACTTCCTCCAGTTCTGGCGGCGGGAGTATGAGACCTTCACCCCCCAGTCGATCGCGATGCTCACCGGGGGCGGCCCGGAGAGTTCCTCGCCCGTGGGTCACGGCAGCCCCGGCTGCTGCCCGGCCTGTGGGCTGTTCGACGGCCATGCCCGCGAGACGGCCCTGGCCGCGGCGGCCCTGGCCGTCAACGCCCCGGCCGGCCTCTCCGAGGCGGAGAAGGAGAAGCTCGTGATCCAGGGGCTCACGCTCGTGACGATGCACGAGGTGGGCCACACCCTCGGCCTGCGGCACAACTTCAAGGGCAGCGCCTACCGCTCGCTCGCCGATTTCAACGACGTCGAGAAGACGCGGGCCACCGGCGGCAGCACGAGCGTGATGGACTACATCCCGGTCAACATCATGCCCAAGGGCAAGACCCAGGGCGACTATTACGCCGCCCAGCTTGGCCCCTACGACCTGTGGGCGATCGAATACGGCTACAAGCCGCTGCCCGGGGGCAGCCCCGAGGCCGAGCGGAAGGAGCTCGAGAAGATCGCCGGCCGGAGCGGCGAGCCCGAGCTGGCCTACGCCACCGACGAGGACACCGAGTGGGGCGATCCCGATCCCTATTCGAACCGCTTCGATCTGGGGGCCGACCCGCTCGAGTTCGCCCGGGCCCGGGCCGAACTGGTGGCCCAGGTGATGCCGGGGATCAGCGAGCGGCTGCTGGCTCGCGACGAGGACGGAGCCGGGGGCCGCTACGAGCGGGTCCGCCAGGCCTTCGGCGTGCTGCTCGCGACGCATGGCGGGGCGATGGTCAACGCCGCCCGCCTGGTCGGTGGCCTGTCGGGCTCCCGCAGCCACCACGGCGACGCCAATGCCAAGCCTCCCTTCACGGTGGTCGAGGCGGCGAGCCAGCGGGCGGCCCTCGATCTCGTGGCCGAGGAGATGTTTGGTACCAAGCCGTTCTCGTTTCCACCGGAGCTCTACAACCAGCTGGCAGCGAGCCGCTGGATGCACTGGGGCACGAGCGAAGTGCCGCGGGAGGACTATCCCGTCCACGAGACGATCCTGATGTGGCAGGAGCGGGTCCTCTCCCGGCTGCTCGACCCGCTGGTGCTGGCCCGGGTGCGGGATAACGAGCTCAAGCTGGCGGCCGACGCCGACGTCTTCACCCTGGCGGAGCTGTTCGAGCGGCTCACGAAGGCGGTGATGAGCGAGGTGACCGACACCGCGGCTGGAGAATACTCGGCCCGCAAGCCGGCGATCGCCAGCCTGCGGCGGAGCCTGCAGCGGTCGTACATGAGCCGGCTGGCAGCCGTCGCGATGAGTGGCGGGGCCGCCAACGCCGACGCCCAGGCCCTGGCGGCGGCCGAGTTGCGGTCGCTCGCCGGCGGGATCGATGCCCTCCTGGCCCGCGAGGATGTCAGCCTCGACCCGGTCTCGCGGGCCCACCTCGGCGAATTGCGGGCCCGGATCGAGAAGGTGCTCGACGCCCGGCTCGATCTCCCCCGACCCTGAGCCTCGAGAGTGGAGAAGGCGGCATGCGGCTGGTGATCGCCATCCTCAGGCCAGCGCAGGTGGAGAGCGTCCGGCAGGCGCTCGCCGCGGTGGAGGTGACGCGGATGACACTGGCCGACGGGCAGGGCTTTCTGCCAGGGCAGGGGGGGCCGGTCCAGGAGACCGTGCTCCAGATCGCCTGCAACGACGACTTCGTGGACCGGGCGCTTCAGGCGATCGCCGGCGTCCTGGCCGCCGCCGGCGAGGATCGAGCCGGCCGACTGTTCACGCTCCCGCTGGCCGACGCCGTGCAGCTCTACCGGGCCGTCCGCGGCCCCGAGGCGGTCTGAAGAGTTGGCGTTTTCGTCACGCATTGTCCCCTGGCTCGCGCCCGGGGCTTCTATGCCATAGAAACCCCGGCCGCGAGCCCGGGGATCATAGAAACCCCGGGCGCAAGCCCGGGGATCCCGTCCGGCGATCATAGAAACCCCGGGCGCGAGCCCGGGGATCCCGTCCGGCGATCATAGAAACCCCGGGCGCGAGCCCGGGGATCCCGTCCGGCGACCAGCCGCAATAACCCGTGCCGGCGGCCCGGGCCTCGAGAGCTCGGTTCGATGTGGGCTGAGACTGCCAAAACCGTTATGATTTCCCGTGCCGCGAGGAACCCCGCCTGCCGTGACTGCCGACTCGCCCGCCCCCAAAATCCTGCTCGTCTCGCCCGACCTGATGGCCACCAGTCGGATCGCCGGCCTCTGCCGGGAGGCGGGAGCCTCGCTCGAGACGCTCCGCAGCCTGGCTGACTCGACCCACGGTGGCCCCTACGACGTGGTCCTGCTCGACCTCCAGGCGGTTGCCGAGGACCCGGCCGTGATCGTGACCCGGGCCCAGGTGCTCGCCGGCGGGGCGGGCTCCGCAGGCCCGGCCCCGAAGATCGTGGCCTTCGGGCCCCACGTGGCCCGCGAGCGGCTGGCCCTCGCCCGCGACGCCGGGGCCGACGACGTCGTCAGCCGGGGCGAGCTCCTGGGAGGCTTTGCCGCCCTCCTCCGCCGCTGGCTGGGCCGCGACTGACTTGGGCTACGCCGGCTGGCTGCCCGGCTCTTCGAGGACGACCTCGTCGAGTTCCGTGCCGTCGACCTCCTGGCGGAGCACGAGGTAGGCAGCCGTGGCGATGGCCCAGAAGTAGCCCCAGCCGAACGAGCCCACGAGCGTGGCCAGGCCGCGGGTCCAGAACCGGAAGACCTCGCCCGGCCAGGTGTCGGCCACCGGCCCGCGGGAGGCGAGCGCGTCAACCACCGTCGCGGCCCGGTCGTGGCCCATCCCCAGGCTGGCCGCCCACATCGCGAGCGTGGCGGTGGCATCGGCCAGGAAGCCCGCCGCCGCCAGCGTCGGGATGGCGACGGCCAGGGCGACCAGGGCGTAGAAGGCGTAGTGAAGCGGCCGCTGGTAGACGTAGGAGAAGGCGGTCGAAATCGCCTGAAACGAGTCGGCCCGCTCGACGCCCACTGCCGCCACCATCAGGGGCCAGCCGAAGGCCAGGCCGATCGCCAGGATCGCGAGCACCACCGCCCCGAGCAGCACCAAGGGCCAGAGCGCGGCCGCCAGCGAGAGCCCCCACTCGCTCCGCATCGCCAGGCCGAGCAGGGTACCGGGCACGCTGAGGGCGAAGATCCCGAGCAGCACGAACAGCACCGAGTTGACCGCGGGGGGCCACTTCCGCGAGCCGTAGCCGATCGCCCCCACCGGGCCGAGCGGCTCTTCGCCCGCCAGCTTGAGGGCCACGCACCGCGAGATCGCCGTGCCGAAGATCGCCCACACGAGCACGAACCAGCCCACCCGGGCGGCCGCGGCTCCCACGCTCGCGAGATCGGCCGTGGGCTGAAACGGCACCGCCACCAGCCTGCCTGTCTCGCGGACGCTTCTCGGCAGGCGCTCGACGAGCCCCCGCAGCCAGGGCAGAGCGATTCGGCTGGGAGCCAGGCCGCTCGCCGGGAGAAAGTCGTCGCCGGGGGCGGGCAGGGCCAAGCCGCCGGTCTCGATCGCCCGGGCCACCGCCGCCGCCTGGGGATCGGCCACCGCCAGGCCGAACCGGTCGCAGGCCGACCAGCCGGCCTCCATGGCCACCGCGCCGAGCAGCGCCAGGAGGATCACCGTCGGGGAGAAGGCCGCCCCGGCCGCGCGAAACAGGATCCACCAGGGCAGCGCGTCGCTCCAGCGGATTTCATGAACGATGCCCCGCGAAGGGCCGGTGGTGTCTGGCATGGGATGCTCCTCTGGCCCGGGCCGCCGGCCCGGTGGGCAGGGAGTATACGGGCCGTCGGCCGACGGCGTCAGCCGCGGTCATCCGGAGTGAGCCCCTCGGCCTCCTCCTCGTCATCGGGGGGCGGGGCGGGCACCCCATACGACTCGTCCAGCCAGCGGCCCAGATCGACCAGCCGGCAGCGGTCGCTGCAGAACGGCACCGTGGGGGTGGTCTGGAGGTCCACCGGGGCGTCGCAGACCGGGCAGCGGGGCATCGCTCAACCCTCGGAGGAGCCCTTGGCCGGGCCGGCGGCGGCCGAGTCGGCCTTGCCGCCCCCCTCGGTCTTCGCGCCGCCGGAGTCGGCCGCGGCTCCCTTCTTGTAGGAGTCGCTGCGGTAGTCGGTCTTGTAGAAGCCCGAGCCCTTGAAGACGATCGCGCCGCCGGAGCCGATCAGCCGGCGGAGCTTCTTCTTCTTGCACTTGGGGCAGGTTCGCTTGACCGGGTCGGTCATCGACTGGAACAGCTCGAAGGCGTGTCCGCAGCCATCGCAGACGTAGTCGTAGGTGGGCATCCGGCCGGTTCTCCCAAGGGTCAGGCGTCTCGGGCCACGATCACCTGCGCCGGCCGCACCACGCGGTCGTGCAGTTGGTAGCCGCGGCTGGCGGTGTGGACCACCGTGCCGGCGGCCGTGCCGGGCACCGCCATCTGTTGAATCGCATCGTGGACGGTCGGGTCGAAGGGCAGCCCGTCGGTCGCGATCTCGGTGCAGCCGTGGCTGCCGAGGAGCTTCTCGATCTGCTGGGCCGTCATCCGGAAGCCCTGCCGGAGGCTCTGCACGTCGTCGGTCTTGTCGGCCGCCTCGATCGCCCGGTGGACGTTGTCGAGCACCGGGAGCAGGTCGCGGAGCAGGTCGATCTCCCGATACCGCTGGGCGTCTTCAAACTCCCGCCGCGACCGCTTGCGGAAGTTTTCCAGCTCCGCTTGGAGCCGCAGGAGCCGGTCCTGAAGCTCGGCGGCATCGGGTGCCGGGCCGGTCGCGGCCGACCCGGGCTCCGCGGCCTCCGCCGCGTTGCTGACTTCGTCGAGACTCTCCTGGTCGTCGGAGTGCTGCATCATGACTGCTCCTGGTCGTCGGATTCGGTTTCGGCGGCGGCTTGATCCCGGCCGTGAAAATACTCGGCCAGCCGGCTGAAGAACGAGGATCGCTTGGGCGAAACCGCGGCATGCTCCTCGGCGGCGAGCTCGCGGAGCAGCTCCTCCGCCCTGGGCGAGAGGGTCTTGGGAACCTCGACGAGCACGTGGACGTGGAGGTCGCCGATCCCCCGGCCCCGGACCTCGGGCATCCCCAGCCCCCGGACCCGGACCACGTCGCCCGGCTGGGTGCCGCGGGCGATCTCGAGCGGCCGGGCCCCGTCGAGGGTGGGCACCTCGACCGTCGCCCCCAGGGCCGCCTGGGTGAAGCTCACCGGCACCTCGCAGTGGAGGTCGCGGCCGTCGCGGACGAGAAACGGATGGTCCTCGATCTCGATCACGCAGTAGCAGTCGCCCGGCGGGCCGCCGGCCGCCCCCGGCTCCCCCTCGCCGGCCAGCCGGACCCGGACGTCGCGATCGACGCCGGCCGGAATCGTGACCTTGCGGGAGACATGCTCCTGGGTGAGGCCGGCCCCGCCGCAGTCGGGGCAGCGGTCGCGAATCACCCGGCCGGCGCCCCGGCAGGCCGGGCAGGTGGTCTGCATCCGAAACACGCCGGCCGACTGGATCACCTGCCCCCGGCCGGCGCAGTAGTCGCAGGCCTGCGGCTCGGTGCCCTTACGGGCCCCGCTGCCGTCGCACGATCCGCAGGTCTCGTGGCGGTCGAACTCGACTTGCTTGGTCGCCCCACGGGCCGCCTCGACGAGCGAGAGGTGCACCTGGCAGAAGACGTCGCGGCCCTTGCGGGCCCGGGATTGCCGCTGCCGGCCGCCGCCGAGGGCTTCCCCAAAGATCGACCCGCCGAACAGGTCGCCGAAGGCCTCGAACACATCGGACAGGTCGTTGAAGTCGTGCCGCCGGCCCCCCTCGACCCCGGCGTGGCCGAACCGGTCGTAGCGGCTCCGCAGGTCGGCGTCGGAGAGCACCTCGAAGGCCCGGGCCGCCTCCTTGAAGCGGCTGGCCGCCTCGGCGTCGCCGGGGTTCTTGTCGGGGTGGAAGCGGATCGCCAGTTTGCGGTAGGCGGCGGTGATCTCCGCTCCGGTCGCCCGGCGCTCGATCCCGAGCACCTCGTAGTAGTCACGCTGGTCGACCATGGCTCCTCGCCGGCCCGCGGCTCCGCCGCGGGGCTACCTCACGCTGCCTTCGATCTTGCGCTTCTTGGCGTCTTCCTTTTCGAGGTTGGTGACCAGCGCCTCGGTGGTCAGGAGCAGGCCGGAGATGCTGGCGGCGTTGGTGAGCGCCACCCGCACGACCTTGACCGGGTCGATGATCCCGGCCTTGAACATGTCGACATACTCGCCCCGGTTGGCGTCGTAGCCGGTGGTCAGCGGCTTGCCCACCACCTCGTCGGCCACCACCGCCCCGTCGATGCCGCCGTTCTCGGCGATCTGCCGGATCGGGGCCTCGAGGGCGTGGAGGATGATGTCCACGCCGATCTTCTCGTCTCCCTTGGCCTGGGAGCGGGCCTTCTCGACCGCCTCGCGGCACCGCAGGAGGGCCACGCCGCCCCCGGCCACGATGCCCTCCTCGACAGCCGCCCGGGTGGCATGGAGGGCGTCTTCGACGCGGGCCTTTTTCTGCTTCATCTCCGCTTCGGTGCCGGCCCCGACCGAGACGATCGCCACGCCCCCGGTCAGCTTGGCGAGCCGCTCCTGGAGCTTCTCGCGGTCATACTCGCTCTCGGTGGCCTCGATCTGGGAGCGGATCTGCTGAACCCGAGCCTTGACCTCCTCGGCTTTGCCGGCACCCTGCACGATCGTGGTCTCGTTCTTGTCCACGGTCACCTGCTTGGCCCGGCCGAGGTGGGAAAGGTCGAGGCTCTCGAGCTTGAGGCCGAGATCCTCGCTGATCAGGGTCCCGCCGGTGAGGGTGGCGATGTCGCCGAGCATCGCCTTGCGGCGGTCGCCGAAGCCGGGCGCCTTGGCGGCACAGACCTTGAGCACCCCCTGGAGTTTGTTGACCACCAGGGCGGTGAGGGCGTCGCCATCGACGTCCTCGGCGATGATCAACAGC